>CAJTWQ010000008.1 GCA_910579835.1 uncultured Ruminococcus sp. | reverse complement strand
CTGGATATGCTCAAGGTCGCTTATATTTTAAAGGGCAAGACCGTTGATCCAAGCGTATCTCTGGCTATTGCTCCCGGTTCAAAGCAGGTTCTCAATATGTTGGCTCAGAACGGAGCATTATCCGACCTCATTGAAGCCGGCGCAAGAATTCTGGAAAGCGCCTGCGGCCCCTGCATAGGAATGGGACAGTCTCCGAATTCAAAGGGAATTTCTCTACGTACATTCAACAGAAACTTTGAGGGACGCTCCGGTACAAAGGATGGTCAGATTTATCTTGTATCACCGGAAATGGCCGCTGCATCTGCTCTCACAGGCTATCTGACAGATCCCAGAGAGCTGGGAGATATGCCTGAGTTTAAGCTTCCGGAGATTTTCGCCATTAATGACAACATGATCGTCCCCCCTGCCGATGAAGCTGATATGGACAGCGTGGAAATCCTCAGAGGTCCCAATATCAAGCCATATCCGGCAACTGCTCCACTTATGGAAACCATTGCCGCTCCCGTATCTCTTAAAGTTGGCGATAATATTACAACCGATCATATCATGCCGGCAGGAGCTAAAATTCTTCCCCTCCGTTCCAATGTTCCGAAGATTTCACAGTTCTGTTTTGCGGTATGCGACGAAAGTTTCCCCAAGAGAGCGGAGCTTCTGGGCAAAAGCATTATCGTGGGCGGTTCCAACTACGGTCAGGGCTCTTCAAGAGAGCATGCGGCTTTGGCACCGCTTTATCTAGGTGTAAAGGCAGTTCTCGTTAAATCATTTGCGAGGATTCACAGGGCTAACCTTATTAATGCAGGCATCCTCCCTCTCACCTTTGTGAACGAGGCTGATTATGACCTTATTAATCAGGACGACGAGCTGGTTATCCCCGATGTAAGAAAGATTGTTGAAGCCGGTGAGACTGAGTTTACGGTGATTGATAAGACTAACGGAAAGGAAATCAAGGTTAATTGTGAGCTTTCCGGACGTGCCAAGGATATTATGCTTGCAGGCGGACTGCTTGATTATACAAGAGAATCGATGAAGTAATCTGATGGTACAGAGAAAAGGCTTTGGAATATCAGGGAGTGATCTAAAATATATTGCGATATTGGCAATGTTTATAGATCACGCTGCATGGATGTTCTTTCCTATGTCCGGCGCACTGGGGCAGTGTATGCATGGAATCGGCAGGATAACAGCTCCTGTAATGTGCTTCTTTATTTCTGAGGGTTATCATTATACAAAAAATCTGCGGAAATATTTTATACGTATGGGCATATTTGCTTTTATATCTCATTTTGCGTATAATTACTGCTTTAATGGCGGATTATTTAAAAATGGAACTGAAAGCATGATTTCAACGCTTTTTTTGTGCCTTTTTTGTGTTCACATTTATAATTGTCCTAAGTTGAGTGGCGGCACGAGGCTTGCGCTTATATTAATAGCTGCTTATTTTGCGGATTTTTGTGATTGGGGAGAAAAAGCTGTTATCTTTACTATGGCTTTTGAGTTGTCACGGGAAAGCAGAAAAAAACAACTTGTCTCATATGCACTTATTGCTGTTTTGCATATTTTTCCTTTATTAAAGCTGGCTTTTCGGTTTAATGAATTTGCTTTACAGCAATTGTATCAGCTTGGCGTATTTCTCCCGATTCCGCTCCTACTTTTGTACAATGGAGAAAAAGGCGGTGGAAAATATACAAAGTGGATATTTTATATTTTCTATCCGGCTCATCTCTTTTTGCTTGGATATATTAATGTTAAATGCTGACGATTTTATGGAGGTAACAACCTATGTCAAAAATTATTATGAAAACACCTCTCGTCGAGATGGATGGCGACGAGATGACACGAATTCTCTGGAAGTGGATCAAGGAAACCCTTCTTGAACCATATGTAGAGCTTAATACCGAATACTATGACCTGGGACTCGCTTACCGCGAGAAAACAAAGGATCAGGTAACTATAGACTCTGCCGAGGCTACTAAAAAGTATGGTGTTGCAGTAAAGTGCGCAACCATCACCCCAAATGCGGCAAGAATGCCAGAGTATAATCTTACGCAGATGTGGAAATCCCCAAATGGAACTATCAGGGCTGCTCTGGACGGAACTGTTTTCCGTACGCCGATTATCGTAAAGGGAATAGAGCCGTATATCCCTACCTGGACAAAGCCCATAACTATTGCCCGTCACGCTTACGGAGACGTTTACAAAAACACCGAAATGCGGGTTGAACAAGGGGGCAGGGCAGAGCTTGTCGTAACTGATAAGGACGGAAACGAAACGAGAGAGCTTATACATGAATTTGTGGGTTCTGACGGAATTATTCAGGGACTGCACAATCTTGACAGCTCAATTGCCGGATTTGCAAGAGCTTGTCTCAACTACGGTCTAGATCTTAAACAGGACGTTTGGTTCGCTACAAAGGATACTATTTCCAAGAAGTATGACCACCGTTTTAAGGATATTTTCGCGGAGATTTACGAAAACGAGTACAAGGAAAAGTATGAGGCCGCCGGAATCGAGTATTTCTATACGCTGATCGACGATGCTGTTGCCCGTGTTATCCGTTCAAACGGAGGGTATATCTGGGCTTGCAAGAATTATGACGGCGATGTTATGTCCGATATGGTTTCTACTGCCTACGGAAGCCTTGCAATGATGACTTCAGTACTGGTATCCCCCGACGGAATTTACGAGTATGAGGCGGCTCACGGAACGGTTCAGCGTCATTATTACAAGTATCTTAAGGGCGAGGAGACTTCCACAAACTCCGTTGCAACTATTTTTGCATGGAGCGGCGCTCTGAGAAAAAGAGGAGAACTGGACGGAACACCAGAGCTTTGTGATTTTGCCGATAAGCTTGAAGCGGCTACTATCAAGACGATCGAGGAAGGCGTAATGACAGGCGATCTTTATCTTATTTCCAAGCTGGAAAACAAGAGAAAGGTTGATTCCAAGACATTCCTTGATGAAATAAAAGTAAGACTTGACTCAATGATCGGATAATCATGCCGGAGCGGCAGATGCAGTGCAGCTTCGCCGTATTCTGCCGACTTCTGAAAAAGAAGGAACATATAATGTCAAAAAGCTTAATTTCAAATTCGGTTATCAGAAGGCTGCCAAGATACTACAGGTTTCTTGGTGAACTGGAAAACTGCGGATATGTCCGTATATCATCTAGGGAACTGTCGGAAAAAATGGGACTGACAGCATCGCAGATCAGACAGGATTTCAACTGCTTTGGCGGCTTCGGACAGCAGGGCTACGGTTACAATGTCAGTGCGCTTAAGCTGGAAATAGCCAAGATCCTCGGTCTTGACCGGCTTACTCCCATTATTCTTTTGGGAACCGGAAACTTAGGACGTGCAATTGTATCTCACATAGATTTCAGAAGCAAGGGTTTTGACCTTATCGGAGCTTTTGATACGGATGAAGATAAAATAGGGCAGGAGATCAGCGGCATTATTATTGAGGATTCTGCCCTGATAGAGGAATTCTGCGCTGAGAAAAAGCCTGACGCCGCTATTCTCTGCATTCCGGTGAATGCTGCGGAGAAGACGGTTGAAAGGCTTATCGGATGCGGTATAAAAGCGTTCTGGAACTTTACGCATTACGATCTCAGGGTGTCGCACGAGGGGATAGCCGTTGAAAACGTACATCTTGGCGACAGCCTCACGACGCTCTCTTACAGAATCAATTCAGGTGAGGCAGAATAATCATAAGGTTAATTATTATTTTAACAAAAAAAGGTGGTAATTTACATGGATTATCGTATAGAACACGACTCTATGGGCGAGGTGAAAGTGCCGGCGGATAAATACTGGGCGGCTCAGACCGAAAGGAGCCATGAAAATTTTCTTATCGGTGTGGGAATCGAAACAATGCCGAGAGAAATCACTCATGCTTTCGGAATCCTCAAAAAGGCGGCCGCTATGGCCAATCACGCTGTAAAGCCGGAGAAAATGACAGAGGAAAAGCTTTCTGCAATCTCTCAGGCCTGCGATGAGGTTATCAGCGGCGATCTCAATGATCATTTTCCTCTTGTAGTGTGGCAAACAGGTAGCGGAACGCAGTCCAATATGAATGCCAACGAAGTTATTGCCAACAGAGGAAATGAAATTGCCGGAGCAAAGCTGCTCCACCCCAACGACGATATAAATATGAGTCAGTCCTCCAACGATACTTTCCCTACAGCCATGCATATTGCCGCTGTTATCGCCCTGGAGGATAAGGTGATACCGGCAATTGATGTACTTATTGCTACATTCAGCCGTCTTGAATCAGAGAACAGTGATATTGTAAAGAGCGGCAGGACTCATCTTCAGGACGCTACGCCGATAAAATTTTCGCAGGAAATAAGCGGTTGGAGAGCATCCCTTGAAAAGGATAGAAAGATGATGCTTACCGCCTGTGAGGAACTGAAAGAGCTTGCCCTGGGCGGAACTGCCGTAGGCACAGGTCTTAATGCGCCGGCCGGATTTGCTGAAAAATCGGCGGAGGCTATCAGTCAGCTTACCGGAAAGGATTTTGTTACGTCTCCCAACAAATTTCATTCGCTGACATCAAAGGACGAGATTGTGTTCGCACATGGAGCTTTAAAGGCTCTTGCTGCCGATATGATGAAGATCGCCAACGATATCAGATGGCTGGCGTCAGGTCCCCGTGATGGTCTCGGAGAAATTTTTATTCCTGAAAATGAGCCGGGTTCCTCAATTATGCCGGGCAAGGTAAATCCTACACAGTGTGAACAGGTAACGATGGTTGCCGTGCAGGTTATGGGAAACGATGTGGCTGTAGGAATGGCGGCCTCTCAGGGTAATTTTGAGCTAAATGTGTTTATGCCTGTATGCGCTTATAATTTTTTACAGTCGGCAAGACTTTTAGCCGAATCAATTATTTCTTTTAATAAAAACTGTGCTGTGGGAATCAAGGCAAATAGAGAGAAAATGCATCATAATCTGCATAATTCACTGATGCTGGTAACTGCTCTGAATCCGTATATCGGATACGAAAATGCTGCAAAAACCGCCAAAAAGGCTTTTAAGGACAATATTTCCCTGAAAGAGGCCTGCGTTGAGCTTGGTTTTCTGACCGCAGAACGATTCGATGAGGTTTTCCATCCGGAGCAGATGGTTTAACATTTTTATACTCACTCTCTGAGGGCAGTGGAACGGTGTCCCTTTCCATGCAAAGGAGAATCAAGAATCGGTACAAGAAAGGAAATCACTATGGAAACATTCACATATTATCCCGGCTGTACTTTGAGGACGAAGGCGAAAGAACTGGATAAATATGCCAGAGCCGCCGCAGAGGCGCTTGGAATATGTCTTGAAGAGCCGGCGGACTGGCAGTGCTGCGGGGGAGCATATACCACCGCCGCTAATGAACCGGCAACAAAGCTTTCGGCAGTCAGAACTCTAAATGCTGCCAGAGAACAGGGCAGGCCGCTTATTACTGTATGCTCTGCCTGTCACAACGTCATCAAGCAGACAAATTATGATATTTCCCGAAATACGGCATTGCAGAACAAGGTAAACAATTACCTCGGGCTGGAGAATCCTTACAGGGGAGAAACTACTGTATATCACTATCTGGAGATGCTCAGAGATGTTGTAGGTTTTGACAGGCTGGCGGAAAAGGTAGTAAATCCGTTAAAGGAAAAGAGGATCGCCGCTTATTACGGCTGTCTTCTGCTGCGTCCCTCAAAGGCAATGGCAATGGATGATCCGGAAAATCCCAGTATTATGGAGGATTTCATCAGAGCTGTTGGTGCAGTTCCGGTTATTTGGGCGCAGAGAAACGAATGCTGCGGCGGATATATCACTATGGAAGATAAGAATCAGGCACGCAGAAGAAGCAATGCGGTTATGGAAAATGCAGAAGATATGGGGGCTGACTGTGTAATTACGGCTTGTCCACTCTGCCTGTATAATCTTAAAAAGAATTCCGATTCTGAACTTCCGGTATATTATTTTACCGAGCTTCTGGCCGAAGCTCTTGGTGTAAAGGAGGACAGCGGAAATGAGTAATTCACTGAAAGACTGGGTGGACATTACATCCGGTGTCAATGTCCTTAAATGCATGAGATGCGGCAAATGTTCGGCTGCCTGTCCGTCCTATGATGAAATGGAATATCATCCGCACCAGTTTGTGTATATGGTGGAAAGAGGGGATATAGAGCCTCTTATGGCTTCTCAGTCACTATATAAATGCCTGACCTGCTTCGCCTGCATCGAACGCTGTCCCCGTGATGTTCAGCCGGCAAAGGTAGTGGAGGCTGTGCGTCTTGCCGCCGTAAGGAGACAGGGATGCAATCATCTGATTCCCGATCAAATTCCGGAAATGCTGGACGATGATCTGCCGCAGCAGGCTATCGTTACAGCGTTCAGAAAGTATACCAAGTAAGGAGGAGATAATATGCAGAGAATAGGTGTTTTTGTCTGCCACTGCGGTACGAATATCGCCGCCACGGTTGATGTGAAAGCTGTTGCGGAAGCTCTCGGATATGAAGCGGGAGTTGTTATCTCTCAGGATTATCAGTATATGTGTTCCGAATCCGGTCAAAACCTCATAAAGGATGCAATAAAGGAGCATTCTCTTACCAGTGTGGTGGTGTGTTCATGTTCTCCGAGAATGCATGAAAATACTTTTCGCAAAGCTGCGGCTGCAGCCGGACTGAATCCGTATCTTGTAGAAATTGCAAATATACGTGAACAATGTTCGTGGATTCACAAGGATATAGCATCTGCTACGGAAAAAGCAGTAATTCTGGGAAGGGCTGCAATTGCAAAGGTTCATCTAAATGCACCGCTGACAGCTGGAGAAAGTCCGGTAGTAAAACGTGCTCTAGTAATCGGAGGAGGAATTGCCGGAATTCAGACGGCTCTCGATATTGCTGAAGCCGGATTTGATGTTGATATTGTGGAAAAAGAACCGACTATTGGCGGAAAAATGGCTCAGATAGACAAGACATTCCCAACTCTTGACTGTGCCGCCTGTATTCTTACGCCGAAAATGGTGGAATGTGCTCAGAATGAGAGGATACATATTCATTCGTATAGCGAGATTACTGATGTTAAGGGATTTGTGGGCAATTTCACGGTGACCGTGAAGAAAAAGGCTCGGTTTGTGGACGAAACAAAATGTACCGGATGTGGACTGTGCATGGAAAAATGCCCCATGAAAAAAGTCCCCAACGAGTTCAATATGGGTCTTGACAACAGGACGGCGGTTTATATTCCTTTCGCTCAAGCTGTGCCGAAGGTTGCTGCGATTGATCCGAATTACTGTTTGATGCTGAAAAACGGTAAATGCGGCGTGTGCTCCAAGGTGTGCTCCGTCGGAGCGATCGATTATAAGCAGACTGATAAGTATATTGAGGAGAAGTACGGTGCAATAGTGGTTGCAACCGGTTTTAATCCTATAAAAATTGACAAATATGAGGAATTTGCATATTCACAGAGTCCTGATGTGGTGACATCTCTAGAGCTTGAAAGACTTATGAATGCGGCAGGTCCCAACGGCGGAACGCTGCTCCGTCCATCCGATAAGAAGCATCCGCACACAATCGTTTTCGTACAGTGCGTGGGTTCAAGATGCGACGACGGCAAGGGCAAGCCCTACTGCTCGAAAATATGCTGTATGTACACGGCAAAACATGCTATGCTCATTCGTGAGAAGTATCCTGATACTGAGGTTTATGTTTTCTATATCGATGTGAGAACGCCCGGTAAAAATTTCGACGAATTCTATCGCCGTGCCGTGGAACAGTATGGAGTTCACTATATTAAAGGTATGGTAGGCAAGGTGACTCCTGTTTCAGACGGCTCTCTTGATGTTCAGGCATCTGATCTGCTTGCCAATGAGCAGCTTCACATCAAGGCGGATATGGTCGTGCTTGCGGCAGCGATCGAGCCGGATAAGAGCGCGCGTCCTCTTGCTACTATGCTTACAACTCAAATGGATACCAACGATTTCTTTACCGAGGCTCATCCCAAGCTTCGTCCTGTGGAGTCCGCAACGGCGGGAATCTTCCTGTCAGGAGCTTGTCAGGGACCTAAGGATATTCCAGAAACCGTGGCTCAGGCCAGTGCCGCCGCCGCAAAGGCTATTGGACTTCTGTGCAGAAACAGCATTACCTGTAATCCTTGTATTGCTCATTCCGATGAGCTTATGTGTAACGGCTGTTCATCCTGCGAGAAAGTATGCCCCTACGGCGCTATCACATATATTGACAAGGAATTTAGAATGCCCGACAGAACAACACGGATCCGCCGTGTGGCAAGCGTTAACCCGGCTGTATGTCAGGGATGCGGAGCCTGTACGGTTGCCTGTCCGTCGGGTGCAATGGATCTCAACGGCTTCTCAAACAGCCAGATTATGGCGGAGGTAGACGCAATATGCAAGTAAATGAAGATAAAGAATTTCAGCCCCTTATAGTTGCTTTCTGCTGCAACTGGTGTTCCTATGCCGGAGCCGATCTTTCAGGTACAAACCGGCTGAATTATCCTGCGAATGTTAAAATTATCCGTGTTCCGTGTTCGTGCAGGGTGAATCCAATGTTTATCCTCCGTGCATTTCAAAGGGGAGCGGACGGAGTTATTCTCTGCGGATGTCATCCTGGAGACTGTCATTATACATCCGGCAACTATTTTACACGCCGGAGAATGACGTTGCTTTTCAGTATGCTGGATTTCCTCGGCATCGAGCGTGACAGAACGAGAGTAGAGTGGGTATCTGCTGCGGAGGGAGCAAAATTCGCAGCTACAATGAACGAATTTACCGAGGCCGTAAAAAAACTTGGGCCTAACCTGAGACTGGAGGATCTGAGATGCAGGAAGCAATGATAAAAAGAGCGGAGGAGCTTTTTTCCAACGGCACGGTAAATCGTGTTCTTGGCTGGAAAAGCGGTGAATTTGCCTATGACCATACTCCGGCTGTGTTCACTTCAGCTGAGGAACTTGAAAGAGATTTTGTCTGCGACGACTTTACTTCCGCAAACCTTTCCAAATATCTGGTAAAGGAGACAAAAAAGGACGGACGGATTCTTGCGTTTCTGAAGCCCTGCGACACCTACAGCTTTAACCAGCTTGTAAAGGAGCATCGTGTAGACCGTGAAAAGGTATATGTTATAGGTATTCCCGGAGGTCCCAAGCTTGATATTGAAAAAATAAAAGCAAAGGGGATCACTGGAATTCTCAATGTTAAAAACGAGAATTATACTCTTAAAATAGAGACAATTTACGGCACATCAGAAATGCCGTTTTTCGAGGCGGTAAGCGGAAAATGTGCATCCTGCAAGAGTAAAAAGCATGTCGTTTATGACGAGCTTATAGGCGAGGACGGAGATGTGCTTGAATCCGATCGTTTCGCCATGATTGAAAAGCTGGAGAATATGACTGCGCAGGAGCGTTATGATTTCTGGAGAGGGGAGCTTTCAAAGTGCATCCGCTGCAACGCCTGCCGGAACGTATGCCCTGCCTGTACCTGCGAGAAGTGCGTGTTTGATAACCCGGATTCTGGGCTCGAAAACAAAGCCGCAGCCGATAGTTTTGAGGAGAATATGTTCCATATCATCCGCGCATTTCATGTTGCCGGACGCTGTACCGACTGCGGTGAATGCTCCAGAGTATGTCCGCAGAATATTCCTCTGCATCTGCTTAACCGTAAGTTTATCAAGGATATAAATTCGCTTTACGGTACATATCAGGCAGGAGAAAATACAACTGACAAAGCGCCGCTCAATGATTATAAGCTTGACGACTGCGAAGCTTCCGTTGTTCATGAAAGGGGAGTGGAATAATGTTCAGGAAAATAACGGCTGAAAGGCTGAATCAGCTTTTTGAGGAAATATCCGCAAAGCAGGGTCTTTATATTCCGGTTGACCGTGAGGACGGAACTGCGGAATATAAAAAGTACGAAAGCGGCATGAAGCTTTCAAACGCTCTTAACACTGTTCGCAGCGCAAAGGATTTTTTCTTTCCGCAAACGGAGAATCTTGCCGCCTTTAAAATAAACGGAAAAAATATTGAAATAGAGGACATTCGCCGGGAGTGTGAGGATTTTGTGATTTTCGGCGTCCGTGGATGTGATGCTCATAGCTTTGACATTCTTGACAAGGTGTATCTTACCGATCCCGTGGACAGCTTCTATAAGAACCGCCGGGATCATGGCACGGTTGTGACTATAGCGTGCACACGCCCTTCCGAGACTTGTTTCTGTACGGTATTCGGGATTGATCCGACCATGCCTGGAGGCGATGTTACGGTGTTTCCTGACGGCGACGGTTTCTTTTTCCTTGCAAATACGGAAAAAGGCGAAAGTTTTCTTGCAGATATAGATCACCTACTTGAAGACGGAGACGCTTCACGTCTTATGGCTGTTCAGGAGAATACAAGAAATGTGCTGAAAAAACTGCCGCTAGCCGGACTTTCTACAGAATCCTTCGGAGGAGAGCGCCTTAATGAGCTTTTTAATTCCGACAAGTGGGGAGAACTTTCCGAGAGCTGCATTGGCTGCGGTACATGTACGTTTGTGTGTCCTACCTGTCAGTGCTATGATATAAAGGATTTCAATACCGGAGACAGTGTTGTCCGTTTTCGCTGCTGGGATTCCTGTATGTATTCTGATTTTACGAAAATGGCACACGGCAACCCCAGAATTTCTCAGCTCGAACGCTTCCGTCAGCGTTTCATGCACAAGCTGGTGTATTTCCCTGCTAATAATAACGGCGAATTCGGCTGCGTGGGCTGCGGACGCTGTCTGCAAAAGTGTCCGGTTTCCATGAATATTGTCAAAGTCATGAAAGCATTGGAGGTCAAGTGATGAATACAAATGATACTTTGATACCGCTTCTTGGTATCGTCACCGATATAAGACAGGACACCCCCGATGTAAAGACTTTTCGTGTGGTTGCGCCGAATGGAGGAAAGGTTTTTGAGCATATGCCCGGTCAGTGCGCCATGCTTTCAATTCCTGGAGTGGGGGAGGGAATGTTCTCCATAACTTCTTCCCCGACAAATCGTGAATTCATGGAATTCAGCATAAAAAAATGCGGCTGTCTTACAAGCTGGCTTCATATGATGGATGTGGGACAGATGATTACAATTAGAGGTCCTTATGGAAACGCTTTCCCGGTAGAGACGGAGCTTAAAGGAAAAAATCTGCTGTTTATTGCCGGAGGAATCGGACTTGCGCCTCTTAGATCAGTCATAAACTACGTCCGCGACAATCGTAAGAATTATGGTAATGTGCGCATTGTCTATGGCTCACGGTCAAAGGATGATCTTGTTGACTATCAGGAAATAATTGACGAGTGGATGCAGGATGATGGTATTAAGGTAAACCTGACTATTGATAATGCTCAGGAGGGCTGGGACGGTCATGTTGGATTCGTTCCGAACTATGTCAAAGAGCTGAATCCATCTGTTGATTGCATCGCCTTGGTCTGCGGTCCGCCGATTATGATAAAATTCACCCTTGCCGGGCTAAAAGAGCTTGGATTCACCGAAACTCAGGTCTATACAACAATGGAACTGAGGATGAAGTGCGGCGTGGGCAAGTGCGGACGCTGTAATATTGGAAATAAATATGTCTGCAAGGACGGACCCGTATTCCGTTTTGATGAGCTTGACAAGCTCCCCGATGAATATTAATAAGGAGAAAGTCATGGAAAATATGGTAAATGTGTACTTGTTCGGAAAGAAATATGAAGTTCCGGCAGGTCTTACGATAATGACGGCTATGGAATATGCCGGATATGAGCTGGTGCGGGGCTGCGGATGCCGAAACGGCTTCTGCGGAGCCTGCGCGACTATCTACAGAATCAAAGATAAACAGGAGCTTTACGCTTGTCTCGCATGTCAAACAGAAGTTCAGGAGGGGATGTATGTGGCAACGCTGCCTTTCTTTCCTCTTGTAAAACAGATTTACAATATAAACGAAATCAAGCTCACAGAACAGATAATGATGCAGCTTTATCCCGAGATCTACTGTTGTATCGGCTGCAATGCATGTACAAAGGCATGCACTCAGGAGCTTAACGTTATGCAGTATATCGCCCATGCCCAGAGAGGGGAGTACGATAAATGCGCCGAGCTTAGCTTCGACTGCGTTATGTGCGGCGTCTGTTCCTCCAGATGTCCGGCGGGCATTTCACATCCTCAGGTGGCTATGCTGGCAAGGCGCCTCAACGGAAAGTATATCGCTCCGGAATGCGGTCATCTTGAAGATCGCGTCAGAGAGATAAATGACGGAATGTATAATGACCTGATTGAAAAACTGATGAATAAGCCGATTGAAGAGCTCAAGGAGCTTTACAATACTCGTGAGATTGAGAAGTAAGGAGGCACAGAGCTATGTATAAGATTGAAAAGCTAAATGAGCTGGCAAAGATCGTTGCCGAAAAAAGAACGGTAAACGCTTCTCTTGAACCGCGGCGTATGACGGCGGAGGAGAAGGATTCACTTCTGGCGCAGTTTCATCCCGACTATAAGCAGGACGAATTTACCGTTCTTTCTGCCGGCGTGAACAAAGGGGATAAGGTGCCCTCCCAGCTTGCGGAGCTGCTTCAGGGAAAGAGCCGAATAAGTGTAGGTGATGTAGATCTTTCCGCTCCCGATTATGACACCGACGTACTGATTATCGGCGGAGGCGGCGCGGGAGCGTCTGCGGCTATCGAGGCTGACGAAGCCGGCGTAAAGACAATGATCGTCACCAAGCTGCGTATTGGAGATGCAAATACCATGATGGCAGAGGGGGGAATTCAGGCTGCTGATAAACCTGGAGATTCGCCGGCAGTTCACTATCTTGACGCGTTCGGCGGAGGTCATTTCGCCGCCAAGCCGGAGCTTGTAAATACTCTTGTTACAAAAGCTCCCGAAGCCATCAGGTGGCTCAATAATCTTGGCGTTGAATTTGACAAAGAAGCAGACGGAACAATGATAACAACTCATGGCGGCGGTACATCCCGAAAGAGAATGCACGCCGCAAAAGACTACACCGGCGCAGAGATTATGCGTACGCTCCGTGATGAAGTGCTTAACAGGGGCATTCCTGTTGTTGATTTCACGGCGGCTGTGGAAATAATTCTTGACAGCAAAGGTAATGCGGCAGGTGCGGTTCTCATGAATATGGAGACAAAGGAACTGCTTGTAGCAAGGGCAAAGACGGTTATTATCGCCACTGGCGGCGCCGGACGCCTTCATTATCAGGGCTTCCCTACTTCAAATCATTACGGAGCAACTGCGGACGGACTGATTCTTGGATACAGAGTCGGGGCAAAGCTGCTTTATGCTGATACATTGCAGTATCATCCCACGGGAACAGGCTACCCGGAGCAGATTTTCGGCGCTCTCGTTACAGAAAAGGTACGTTCCTTGGGCGCAAAGCTGGTAAATATCGACGGTGATGTGTTTATGCATCCTCTTGAAACAAGAGACGTTACCGCAGCTTCAATTATCCGTGAGTGCACTGAGAGGAAAAAGGGCGTTGAGACGTCTCTTGGAAGTGCGGTATGGCTCGATACCCCAATGATTGAATATAAGAACGGAGAGGGAACAATTGAGAAGCGGATTCCGGCTATGATGCGTATGTTCGGAAAGTATGGAATTGATATAAGAAAAGAGCCGATTCTCGTTTATCCGACCCTTCACTATCAGAATGGAGGGCTGGAGATAGCGCCCGACTGTTCAACGGTTGTTGAAAATCTTTATGCCGCAGGAGAGGCTGCCGGTGGAATTCACGGAAGAAACCGCCTTATGGGAAATTCTCTGCTTGACGTTATCGTTTTTGGACGGAATGCGGGTATAAACGCTGCCGAAAAGGCAAAGGAAACTGCTGTTCCGGAGAGGCTTACTCTGGAGCATATTGACGTGTTCGGCAAAGAGCTTGAAGCGGCAGGAATTATGGCGGAAACGGCTTCACCAATGCTTCTGCCCAAATATGCAAGGAAAAAGTAAAATTAAAGAGGTTAAATTTTTATGGAATTTTTTGACGGGATACTAACGATAAAATCGGTAGGATTTCTTATGTTCTCTGTCTTTGCTATAGCCGCATTAGGCTATTTGCTGGGTCGGATCAGCATAAAGGGTATTTCCCTGGGAACAGCCGGAGTATTTTTGACAGCGCTTTTGTACGGCTGTCTTTTCCACGAAAAGCTTTCTGACGAAATGCAGGCAGCATTTGTGGGAAACTCCCTTAAAATCATAGACACTTTCGGGCTGATTCTCTTTGTTTCGGCGGTAGGATTTATTGCCGGACCAAGCTTTTTCGCCAATTTTAAGAAGAATTTTAAGTCTTATGTTCTCCTTGCGGTAATAATCATACTCAGCGGCGGTCTGGCGTGTGCCGGATGCATTGCTGTGGGAAGCCATTTCAGCAGCGTCAGCAGCAAGGAATTTACGGCCATTCTGGTGGGAATCCTGTCTGGGGCGCTGACCAGCACCCCTGGGTTCTCCGCTTCAAAGGATGCCGTGGGTGCAGAGCTGGAGGGAGCTGTTTCCGTAGGTTATGGAATTGCTTATATCTTCGGCGTTGTGGGAGTGGTACTGTTTGTTCAGATCATTCCCCGGCTGCTTAAAGCTGATATGGCGGAGGAGCGCCAAAAGCTTACGTCCGGCGGCGAACAAAACGGGCATAAAAAAGCTCCGGGCAAGCTTATAGAGATCGATAGCTTCGGTATTATGCCATTTGCATTGGCAGCTGTTATCGGAATTGTTATTGGTTCCTTTAAATATGTGAATTTCTCTCTCTCCACAACGGGAGGATGTCTCCTTACCGCCCTTGTTTTCGGTCATTTCGGACGTATTGGAAAAGTCTCTCTTATGCCGAAAGATTCGACCCTGAAAGTGTTCCGTGAGTTGGGACTGATGTTCTTTCTTATCGGTGCAGGCGTATCAGGCGGAGCAAAATTTGCGGAGTATTTCGAGGCGATTTATTTTGTCTACGGTATGATCATGACAATTTTACCGATGCTCATCGGTTTCCTGTTTGCCAAGTATGTTCTGAAATTGAATCTCCTGAATAATCTCGGTTCTATCACCGGCGGTATGACTTCTACTCCTGCTTTGGGAACTCTTATCAGTACAGCAGGCACAGAAAGCGTCGCATCCGCTTATGCTGCAACCTATCCGGCAGCACTTATTTCGGTGGTCTTGGTATCTCAGTTCATTGTTATGATTTTCTGAGAATTTTCCTCTATTTTTAGGAATTTTGGATGTATGATGCACTACACTTTGTTAGGGATCAGCTCAGAAATAGGAATGATAAAACGTCCCACTTAAGGGGGAACATCCGTAACAAGCCTTTTTACAGGGGGTTAGAGCGTGTTCACATAAAAATATAATGCATGTCTTTTCGGTAAATTTTGACGACTACTGCGTTGAAAAAGTTCACCATACGCCCGAAGGAAGTGCCTTTGGGGTGCGACAGTATGCTTTCACTTTTTCGTCTTGTATTCGCCCAAATTATGTTCGAAAATTTGCACATTTATTTTATGTGAACACGCTCTAATTAGAAATCTTGAAGAATAGTATGGTTTACTGCTGACACCTAATCTTTCTATAATCCTTAGAGCCTGTTCAGTATATCCACACGCATGCTTTTTCGGCAAATTTTATCGCTGACTGCGTTGAAAAAGCTTATCCATACGACAGTATGCTTTTGCTTTTTGTCTTGTCATCGACAAAATAATGCTTGAAAATACGTAAACGTGGAGATACTGAACAGGCTTTTAAACTTTGATATATTAAAAATACACAATTTTATGTAAACTTTAAGATAATTTTAAGAATAAGCATGTATAATTAAATTGAACTTTAAAGATGAAAGGAGAGTTGGATAATGGCAATAAATTCTTTTGCACGAAAAGAAATAAAGTTTTTGTTGAATATGGAACAATATGAGTATCTGATGAAAACTATTCCTGAATATATGAACCCGGATAAATACTGCGTGGGCGGCAAGGAATACAGTATATTCAATATATACTATGATACTTCTGATGATTTTCTAATAAGGGAATCTCTTTCAAAGCCCTATTATAAGGAAAAAATCAGATTGCGCAGCTATTATTCACCTGCATCTCCGGATGATACGGTATTTCTGGAGATCAAAAAAAAGATTGGCGGAATAGTTACCAAGAGGCGCGTTTCAATGACATTGGCAGAATCGGGTGTATACCTTAATAACCGCATAAAGCCGCAGACGGAAAAGTATATTACAGAACAGGTTTTCAGGGAGCTTGACGCTTTTCTCGATCACTACTCAATAAAGCCGAAACAGTACATAAGCTATCGCAGGGAAGCGTTTTTCGGTAAGGATAACAGTGACTTCCGCCTTACTTTTGACAGAAAGCTGACGGAGCGACGGTATGATCTTGGATTGGAATACGGAAGCTACGGTAATTTCATTATTAACGCAGATCAGCGTCTTATGGAGGTTAAGGTCTTGGATTCCGTTCCTGACTGGCTTGTAAATGCGCTTTCAGAGATGAAAATCTTCAAAACCAGCTTTTCAAAGTACGGAAAAGCCTATACCAATTTTATTGAGGAACAGATAGAAAGCAAGAAGCATATATTTGTTCCTGAAATATCAGTTACAAGAAATAATATAATAATGAACAGGAGTGTTTGATAATGTTTCCAAATGGTTTTTTCGGTAATGTTCTTTCTCGGTACAGCGAAGAAGTCTCGTCCAGTCCGGTGATTGCCAACACCACTGCCTCGGTTCTGACAGAAATTAAGCCAAAGGAATTCTTCCTTTGCGTAGGCGCCGCTCTTATTATCGGTTTTCTTATTAGTCTGATCTACATAATTACTCACCGTAGGGAGGGCTATGCCCAAAGTTATGTTCTCACTATGATAATGCTTCCGACGATAGTTTCGCTTATCCTGCTTCTTATAAATACTACTGCCGGAGCTTTAAGTCTAGCCGGAGCTTTCACCCTTGTGCGTTTCAGAAGCGTTCCTGGTGATCCTAAAGATATAGCCTATATCTTTTTTGCAATGGCTTCTGGTGTTGCCTGTGGAATCGGATATGTAGGTTTCGGAATCGTGTTCTTTGCAATACTGGGCGTTGTTATGTTCATTCTATCCGAGTTTGACTTTGGCGGAACAAAAAGACGTCACATGACGCTCAAAATTACAATTCCTGAAAATCTTGATTATCAGGGTGCATTTGATCCTGTGCTTAAAAAGTATACGCAGTTCTACAAGCTCAGAAGAGTAAAGACCACAAATTTCGGCACACTGTTCGAGCTTATATACAGTGTGGATGTAAACGAGGATACCGATCAGAAAAAATTTATCGACGAGCTTCGTGCGCTTAATGGAAATATGACCATTAATCTTGTTTTCTTCAAGTATGATGATAAAGTTTACGAAAACTGATTGCAAATCACCAAAAAATAATATATAATTAATAAAGGGGGAGAATCGTTTTGTCTCCCCCGTCTCTCTCAACAGCCGGTTGCATATATACTCAAACGGTTATATATAATTTATATTTAGGAGAAAAATTATGAAATACAGCAAAGTTATATCGTTAATAACCGCTATGCTTCTTATCACTGGAGCTTCATCATGCGGAAAAACAGACAAGTCCGATGCTGATTCAATGCTTTCAGGACTTGATTCTGCGGAAATAAACGGCACGGATAATACCGGAACAGCTAGCGGTTCGGATTACTCTGATGAGAAAAATAATACCGGGATTTCAAAGACTACGACTAAATCTGAAAAATCTGAAAGTACTATCACAACAAAGGTTGGTGGGCATAATGAAGGCGAGAAAAAGCCTGTTATAACCACAAGGTCCGGATCTGTTTCCGTTACAGCGACCAAGTCGCCCTCAAATGGCAACTCTGTGGATGTTGGTTCTCAGCACACAAATAATCAGGGCGGCGGCACTTCATCTCCGTCCGGCGGCAGTACAGACGATTCAGGAAGCAGCAAGCCTCCTATGGGGAACGGTAGCTCTCAGTCATCCACGCAGCCGCCTGCTGAGCCTACAGAGACTTCGGAAGAAAATGTATACACAGCGGAGATAACTCTGGGAGACAGCCCAAAGATAAAGGGAGATAATGTAACTGCTGACGATTCAATAGTTACTATTAGTGCAGGAGGCGATTATTATTTTACCGGTGTTCTTCCCGATGGACAAATATGTGTAGATACCGTCACAGAAGAAAAAGTTACGCTTATTTTGGATAATGTGAATATACATAATTCCACTGGGCCGGCAATTTTTATAAACGAGGCTAAAAAGTGCACTGTCAAGGTTCGGGATGGATCAGTAAATAATCTCAGTGACGAAACAAAAAACAAGAGACTGGACGGTGTTATATATTCTAATGATACAATTAGGATAAAAGGAAACGGCACTCTTAACATCAATGCCGGAAACGCTCATGGAATATGCAGCGACGATGATATAATCATTGAAAACGGTATTATAAACATAAAATCAAAGAAATCCGGGCTTATCGCCAACGATGATATTACCATAAGCGGCGGAACTTTGGGGATAGCCGGCGGAACCAACGGTATTAAATCCAAGGGAACCGTACATGTTACCGGAGGACGTTCTGTTATTGCAGGCGGAACAAAGGAAGAAAAATGTTCAATTTACGTTGCTGGAGAATTTTCGTATACCGGCGGATGGATGTTTGCAGCAGGAAACCAGGTATATGTGCCTACTTCGTCGGCTAATCCGTACATAGTTGCCGCATTCGGCAGTACAGTTCCGGGCGGAACTTCTGTTGAAATGGTGCTGGACGGCGTTCAGATGGTCAGCTTCGCTCCTCACTGCGATTTCCGCAGTCTGCTCATGCTTTCTGCTGAAATATCCGAAAACAGCAGCTTCTATACTGTGATTGGCGGAGAATCTTCCGAAAATTTTACTGTCAGCGGTACAGATAATATTTTTGAAATTAACTAAATAATTATGAATATATAAAATGTATATACATATTAACGCAAAATTAAGAATAAAAATGAAATTTTTTCCTATAATTACATATTTGTATAGTTTTGTACATAAATATATATTGTAATAATTCCAGATTTGCGTTATAATACATACAGCAAATGAATATTTTAAGTGTTTAGTGACAGGTACCTTTCCCTCTCATGTACCCGAAACTGAATCATATTTATTTTGCGTGCCATAAGTGCATTATGGTAAAAACATAATACAAATTTCATTTTCATTTGTAATTTTTCATGTTTTCTATTCTCAATAATTTTTTTAACTTATTGTCTATCAGATTCACAGTGCTAAGCGGTTTTCCGCTGAATCGATTTTCTTCTTTCCTTTTGGAAAGAATTTTTTTTTGCACGTGAAACTTGCGTAAAAAATTATATAATCTGATTGACAAATTAAATAAAACGTGGTATACTATTATTTAGAGGTGATTCCAATGAAACGAAGCGTATATAGCCTTGTACTTGCAGACGACATTATAAAAGCCGTTGACAGGGAGGCTGCACGGATAGGTACAAGCAGATCAAATTTTATAAATCAGATACTTGCCGCAGAACTTTCCTGCATAACTCCTGAAATGAGAATGCATGCTATTTTTGAGTCTCTGACAGATCTTATCGGAAGCAGCTTCCAGATACAGCAGCAGCGTTCAGCATCACTGATGACTCTGCGCACAGCCCTGGAGTACAAATACCGCCCAGCTATAAACTACCGTGTGGAGCTTGACAGGTCGCCGGAGCGCTTTATCGGAACTCTGCGTGTTCATATCAGAACTCAGAATGTTAAGCTGATCGAAATGTTCAACAGCTTTTTTATGTACAGAGCAGCAATGGAATCAGAACGGCTGAAGAAGATCGGATATGACTGTACCTGTCAGCTTACTCCCGGCGTTTTTATACGCAGGCTGCTTAACACTGGACTTGACGGAGACCGGATTGCCGATGCCATAAGCCGATATCTTGATAACCTTAATCATTCGATACAGACATTCTTTATCGATCCGTCCGGTTTAAGGGAATATGCCTCTGTGCTGGAGGAACAATATAAGTCAATACTTGAAAAGTATATAATATAGTAAAGTTTATTCTGTATCCTAATATATATTGAATTGGAGGAAATGAAAATGAATGCAGAAAAATTAACACAGATGTCAATGGATGCTGTAAGAAAAGCTCAGAGTGTAGCAGTCATGCAGTCCAATAGCGTTATTGAGCCTATTCACATACTTGCAGGACTTCTTAAACAGGAAAACGGACTTATTCCGCAGCTTCTGAGAAAAATGAATATTGACGCCGATATTTTTGAAACTGAGACCGATAAGAAAATCGGTATGCTGCCCAAGGTAACAGGCAGCGGCAGAAGCAGCAATATCGGACTTTCTTCCGAATCCGACCGGCTTATTACCAATGCCGGAGGGATCGCCGGCAACATGAAAGACGAATATATCTCTGTGGAACATCTGATGCTGTCGTTGATAGAATGCAAGAACAGAGATACTGATCAGCTTTTCAGAACATTTAATATTACCCGTGAGGAATTTCTCGGAGCTCTTATGACGGTGAGAGGAAACTCCCGTGTGACAAGTGAAAATCCGGAGGATACCTACGACGTACTGGCAAAATATGGTCAGGAGCTTGTAGGTCTTGCCCGTCAGAACAAGCTTGATCCGGTTATCGGACGTGACAGCGAAATAAGAAATGTTATCCGTATTCTCAGCCGCAAAACAAAAAATAATCCTGTTCTCATAGGCGAACCCGGCGTAGGCAAAACAGCTATTGCAGAGGGACTTGCACTCAGGATAGTTGCCGGAGATGTTCCAGACAGCCTGAAGGACAGAAAGGTATTTTCTCTTGATATGGGTGCTCTTGTCGCAGGAGCAAAATATCGGGGTGAATTTGAAGAGCGTCTTAAAGCTGTTTTAGGGGAAATAAAAAACAGCAGCGGACAGATCCTGCTTTTCATTGATGAGCTTCATACCATCGTTGGTGCCGGAAAAACAGACGGTGCAATGGATGCCGGCAATCTTTTGAAGCCTATGCTGGCAAGGGGCGAGCTTCACTGTATAGGAGCGACGACTCTTAACGAATACCGTAAATATATTGAAAAGGATCCGGCACTTGAAAGACGTTTTCAGCCGGTAATGGTGGACGAGCCTACGGTAGAGGATACAATATCTATCCTCCGCGGACTCAAAGAGCGTTACGAGGTTTTTCACGGAGTAAAGATACACGACAGCGCGCTTATCTCCGCCGCCGTTTTATCCAATCGTTATATCACAGACCGTTTTCTTCCTGATAAGGCTATTGATCTTATCGACGAGGCATGTGCCACAATCCGCACGGAAATGGATTCTATGCCTACGGAACTTGACGTTATCTCACGCAAAATTGTTCAGTTGGAAATCGAGGAAGCAGCTTTGAAAAAAGAAAGCGACAGTATTTCAAAAGAGCATCTTGAAGAGATACAAAAGGAGCTTTCGGAACTCCGCGAAAAATTCAATGCTATGAAAGCAAGATGGGAAAACGAAAAAAATGATATTTCCGCCGTACAAAAGCTTCGAGAGCAGATTGAAGCCGTCAGCGGAGATATTGAACGTGCGGAAAGAGAGTATGATCTTAACAGGGCGGCAGAGCTTAAATACGGACAGATGCCAAAGCTGAAAAAGGAGCTGGAGGAGCTTGAAAAGCAGGCGGAATCTGATATAGAAAAGGGACGTCTGCTTCGTGACAAGGTGACGGAAGAGGAAATTGCAAGAATAGTCTGCCGATGGACGGGAATACCTGTTTCCAAGCTTATGGAGGGTGAAAAGGAAAAAATACTGGGGTTGGAAAAACTTCTGCATAAACGTGTTATCGGTCAGGACGAAGCCGTAAATAAAGTAAGCGAGGCAATTCTCCGTTCACGTGCTGGCATACAGGATCCGGACAGACCTATAGGATCTTTTCTTTTCCTCGGTCCTACAGGAGTGGGAAAAACAGAGCTTGCAAAGGCTCTTTCAGAAATTCTTTTCGACAGTGAGCGCAGTATGATACGCATTGACATGAGCGAATATATGGAGAAATTCAGCGTCAGCCGCCTTATCGGAGCGCCTCCTGGATATGTTGGATACGACGAGGGCGGTCAGTTGACGGAAGCCGTAAGGAGAAAGCCATATTCCGTTATACTTTTTGACGAGATTGAAAAGGCTCATCCAGATGTCTTTAACATTCTTCTTCAGGTGCTGGACGATGGAAGAATAACTGACTCTCAGGGCAGAACAGTGGATTTCAAAAATACTGTCATAATCCTCACATCAAATTTAGGTTCGCCATTGATTCTTGACGGTATAGGAAGCAGCGGTGAAATCACGGATGAGGCGAGAGCTAAGGTTGAGGAGCTTCTGAAAGCGCAGTTTCGTCCGGAATTTTTGAATCGTCTTGACGAGATAATTTTCTATAAGCCCCTTACTAAGGAGAATATCCTTAATATTGTTGATCTTATGCTTTCGGATTTGCAAAAGCGTCTGAATGATAAACATATATGTATAAATGTTACTGAAAAGGCCAAAAATTATATTGTAGACTGCGGATACGATCCTAACTTCGGCGCACGTCCGCTGAGGAGGTTTATCCAGAGCAAGGTGGAAACTCTTGCGGCAAAGAAGCTGATTGCAGATAATCTTTCTGCGGGTGACGCTATTGATATTGATCTTGACGAAAACGGATTACTGACTGCGCTGTAATATCGGCAAACGGCTAAACATCGGCATTTTATTGCCTTTATGAATAAAAACTCTGCGATAAATAGCCAAATACAGGTCATTTTGTCAATTTTTTGTCAGGTTCTTGACAAATCGCCGTAAAGGGTATATAATTCAATTGTAAATAATACAAATGGAGGATAAAAAAATGACAAAGACCGAATTAATCAGTGCCGTTGCCGAGAAAACAGAATTCACAAAGAAGAATGCTGAAGCTGCTGTAAACGCTGTTGTTGCTGCAATTACAGAAGCTCTTGTAAGCGGCGAGAAGGTATCAATCGTTGGTTTTGGAACATTTGAGGTTCGTGACCGCAAGGAAAAGAAAGTACTCAATCCCCAGACTAAGGAAATGATGACTGCACCTGCTTCAAAGGCTCCTGCATTCAAGGCAGGCCAGGCTCTCAAGAGCGCAGTCAACAAGTAATTTAAGGAGGAATTTATTATGCCAAGACCTAAGAAAACTGCCGCAAAGGCCTCCGCACCTGCGGAAAAAGAATTAACCGTTGAGGCAGTAGTAGTAACTGAAGATGTTGAAAGCAAATCCGCTGTAAAGAAGTCCGCTGCAAGGAAGCCTGCTGTCAAGAAAGAGACTGCTTCTAAAAAAACTGCTTTTGAAAGCAAGGTAGTTATTCAGGCCAATGGTTCTGAGGCAATTGCAGATGATCTTGTAGAAAAGGCTATTGCTGCTTCTGAGGTTAAAACTGTAAAGAAAGTCGATATTTATGTTAAGCCTGAGGTAAACAAGGTGTATTATGTTATTAACGGAGATACATTCGGTGATTTTGATCTCTTTTAATTATTAGAATTATATAATATAAAAAGATCCGTCTTTAAGGGCGGATCTTTTTATTGCCGTATATACGCTGATTTGCATTATTATTTCATGCTTTTAAGAAATTCAGCCAATGCAATCTGCTGAGCATGTGTAAGCCTTTTCATCTGCGTGGAAAGGGCCGGACAGATTTTGCTTTCATTTTCGTTAAAAAATTCTGCCAGCGATACATCAAGCGCCTCACAGAAATAAGACAGCGTTTCTACCGTCGGATTTTTATTTCCAAGTTCAACTTCACGAAGAAAACTTTGTGAGAGGCCGGCTATATTTGCCAGACGATTAACCGTAAATCCTCTTTCTTCCCTGAGTTGTTTTATTCTTTCTCCTACGTTCAAACTTTCACATCCTTAAAAATTTATTCTATACTAAAATTATATATCCTAAAGAGAAAAAAATTACAACTATAGTATTGACAAGTTATTTCTTTAGTGATATAATATTATTGCTAAAGAAATAAAAGGAGGTTCTGCTATGAACACAAAAAAAATGCAGATACTGCAAGGAAGAGATCGATAAAAATGCTAAAGTATGTCCGAAGTGTCAGCGAAAGCAATCAAAACTCGGATGTATGATCGCATTGGTCATTGCTTTTATTTTTATTATAATTTTATTTAAAGCCTGTGATGCTGCTTTAAACGGTGATGATAAAAAAGAGAAAAGCAAAGTCGGAGATGTAGGCAGCGGTGCGTCAGATGAAAAGGAAAGTGGAGGAGCACAGGAATCAGCAGGTATTGGTCAGTATATTGAAGGCTTGGATTTAAAGATTTCACTTCTTGATGCGAAACTTATGTCAAGTATTCCGTCCGGTTCAGAATACATAAGTTATGTTGCACCCGATGACGGTAAAATTTTTATGGTGCTGTCTTTTGAGTTTGAGAATATTTCGGATAAAAACGATTATATAAATCCACTTTATTTTGAAGCGTACGAGGATGGATACGGTGTGGATTCGTCAACTGTTTTCACCTTATTGAATGAATATAACACAATATCGGGGAATATTGCTGCCGGAAAGAAGCTTAAAGGCTGTCTTATATACGAAGTAAATAAAAGCTGGAAAGAATTTGAGATCTGTTACGACAGCTTTCCTTTTGATAAGAAAAAAGGTACTGGGTTCAGATTTACACCAGACGATATTGATTAAAAAATCTGACTTATGAAGATTTCATGCACAGAATAAGGTCAAAAGTTTAGAGCGGCACCGTACAATCTTTGTACGATGCCGCTCTAAAAAGAAAAACAAAAAATTGTCTTAATACAATGTTTTTTGACGACGATCCTTTCACTGGTTTTGAATAAGCAGTTTTTTCATCACGCACAAATCAAACACATCAATTATTTCGTCCTCACAGAGATCGCCGGCTTTCCAGTCTGCCAGCGCTGCATCTGGAACAGCAAGCAGATATTTTTGCATAATTACAAGATCAGAGGTGTTGAAAACTCCATCGGAGTTAACATCGCCTTTAACTTTCCTGTATTCATTCCAGATTGAATCAAGACCATTTTTTCTGTCAGATAAGAATTGTCTCATTATATCGACAGATTCCATAAAGTTCATTCCGCTTGATGAGCCAAAAATGCAGTATTTACGTCCTCCGTATGTATGCCAGCGAGCATTGTTCATTTCGGCAGATGGATTCATTTCTTCTGCCATCTGAGTGATAAGCGCTTCGCCGTAATTTGATTCTGAGGTGAGTTCAGTTAAATAAGGTTCAAAGAGTTCAAAATATTTTTTGGCCGTACGTTCTGCTATATCGTCTTTTTTGTAGAGCTTTCCGATCCAACCTATTCCTTCGGCTGAATTTACAGCGTTCTCTTCATATCCGCATATTGGAAAACAAGTGACAAACAACTTGTTTGTATCTAATGAATAGCATTTTTCACCTTGTGAATTTTGCCTTATTGTAGGAAAGCTTCCATAGGCAAAGTCGAAATCCCATGCAGGACCAAAGTGAATTTTACCATCTCCTGTAAGATCTGAATCTTTATAGAAATAGAAGCTGGTATTGGTTGCGTCAATATTCATAGAAATTTCCTGAACTAGATATGCCGTTATGAGAGAATCAATGTCGAGATAATCGCTGTAGTGTTTTCCTTTGGAGTTATATCCTGTTTCGGAGTAAATCGCGTCTTCCATTTCCTGAACAAAATTGCGGATATAAAGAACTTGTTGTTTGCTTGCATATTCGGGACCGTCTATTTCAACAGCCTGTCCTCTTGAAGTTATAAATCCGCTTTGCGCCTTGTAGCCGTATCTTCCTGGCAGCTGAAACTGAAGCAGATATCCTCCGGTTATATCCGCTGGATCATTTGGAATATCATAGTATTTATAGCTGTTTGCTACATACTGATCGGCGGAATTTTCAGGAATTCCTTCCAAAATTTGGTCATATTCATCAAGCTCCTTTTTATTAACCTTTTCTGTCTCTTCTTCAAGGTCACGGATATTAACACGCTGTTTATGAACCTGGACACGTTCTGTAAGCTGATAGGTCCCGCGATAAGAGCCATCGGCGTAGAGGTCTATGAATACTGAATCCATTACATATTCCATACCCCCGATACGGCTTATCTCCGAAGTGACCTTGTTGCGGAGCATAGAGTGATCAAGATAATTTGAAATGAGAGCCCACTTTTTAGCTTTGCCCATGCCGTAAAGATCTTCCTTTTTAGGAAGTTTTATGTTATATGATTTCTTTTTGCTGTAATCCCATGACGAGTTCCCGTGGGATTTTATTTTTTCCAGTTTGCCGGAATACTCAACGGCACCGCCAGCATCAAGCATAAGAGCCGAACCGGTTTCGGTCATATCACGGTTGTTATCGAGGGTATCAAGCCCTACGCTGGATGTTGAAAGGTATATGCAGCCCAGATTTGACTGCATTACCTTTAATTTGCCGCAGTCCACACCATTGGCTTTAATGTCAAATTCGTCAGCATCGCCCAGAATAGATGTTGAAGCTCCCGATTTAATTTTATTTCCGTTTAAAGAAAGTTCAATGTTTTCATCTGAATAAGATATAATAAGATCGTTTCTGTCAGCAGTGGCAGGCAGAAAGATATAACGGCAGTCGTCCCATTCACTGTACCACCAGTTAACATAATCAATATCAGTGACAGTCTGTGGAGAAAGGTTGCTGACCTGAAACAACGTTACCGGA
The DNA here is from genome assembly GCA_910579835.1 of uncultured Ruminococcus sp. Classification (GTDB taxonomy): domain Bacteria; phylum Bacillota; class Clostridia; order Oscillospirales; family Ruminococcaceae; genus Ruminococcus. The sequence continues at coordinate 23,207 of CAJTWQ010000008.1, read as the reverse complement.
ATATCAGAATATTTAAGCACAGGCGTTTCGCTGTCATTGCTGAAAAGTGAAATCCCATAGTCGAAAAAGGTTTCAAGGCAATCCTGTTCACGTTCAAAAACAGATTTATTGTCATAATAGAATTCATCTTCTGCGGAAACGCTATATTCAGAGCATCCTATGCAAATAACCGCAGCTGCGACACACGAGACAAATCTCATCATTAGTTTAACGATCATAACTTTGTTCGTATGATGAACATCATACTGCTCCTTTTAAAATTAATTTATATTTATTAGTCGTGTGTGATTAGTTTTTCTCTCATGAATTTTTATGGAAATTTTTTCTTTAAAACAGATACAAGAAAGCGGCTTGCATTTTATATAAAAGAATGGTATAATATAATTGATGAAAAGTATGTATGAAGGAGATGAATAACAGATGCATTACACTAGTTTATATCAATCGCCTGTTGGTGAAATACTGATTGCAGCCGATGATATTGGTGTTGTCGGTATCTGGTTCAGGAATGAAAAGTATTTTGCTTACTGCCTTGACAAAGAAAACGAACCGAGGGAAACGTCTGTCATCAACGAGTCAAAAAGATGGCTGGACATATATTTTCAGGGCAGGGAACCTGATTTCTGTCCGCCGCTTCATATGATAGGAACTGATTTTCAGATTGAGGTCTGGAATATTTTAAGAGAAATTCCATATGGTTCAACGACTACATACAACGAAATTGCAAAAAGGATCGTCAAAAACAGAGGTATTGAGCGTATGTCGGCACAGGCTGTAGGAACGGCGGTAGGAAAAAACAACATTAACCTGATCGTGCCTTGTCACAGAGTCGTCGGAACAAACAACAGTCTTGCAGGCTATGCAGGAGGTATTGATAAAAAAATTAGATTTTTAAAACTTGAAGGAGCGTTTAAGGAAGAATATTTTGTACCTAAACACAGCACGGCGCCATGATAAAATTAAATGAAGACTTAATTTATGAAATACTTTCTGTAGTTGAGGAAATTCCCGAAGGAAAGGTTGCTACATACGGTCAGATAGCAAGGCTTATAGGCAAGGATAAGAATGCCCGGCTTGTGGGTAAGGTACTGTCTGTATCGGAATACTACGGTAGATATCCATGTCATCGTGTTGTAAATCATGAGGGACGCACTGCACCTCATTGGAAAGAACAGGCTGATCTGCTCAAAGCCGAGGGTGTTGCAATGAAAAAAGAAAATTATGTTGATTTGAAAATCTGCGGCTGGGAGTGCTGAAAATAATGTATGAAGCTAAAAGATGCAAATGGGTAAATATGAATAATCCTGTTTATATAAACTATCATGACAGCGAGTGGGGGAGACCGTGTTATGATGATGCTTATCTTTTTGAAATGCTCGTATTGGAGAGCTTTCAGGCAGGGCTTAGCTGGGAGTGCATTTTGAATAAGCGTGAAGCGTTTCGCAGTGCCTTTGATAAATTTGACTATAAAAAAGTTGCACAATATACGGACGAAAAAATTGAAGAACTTGCAAATAATGCCGATATAGTGAGAAATAGACTGAAGATAAAAGCGGCGGTCAGAAATGCCGGAGTTTTTTTGTCTGTTCAAAAAGAATTTGGTTCTTTTTCAAATTATATATGGGGATTTACAGGCGGCAGACAAGTTATAAACAGAGACGGTGCAGTGAGGGGGGACTCATCCCTTTCAGATGCCGTGTCAAAGGACTTGAAAAAGCGTGGAATGAAGTTTGTGGGTTCTGTAATTATTTATTCATTCTTGCAGGCGGTCGGTGTGATTGACGATCATGAGCCGGACTGTTTTTGCTGTCATCCGGCAAAGGAGATGTAGTATGAAGCACGATAGCGAATAGGGCGGACATTTCCATAAGAAGAAATGTCCGCCCCGATAATGTTTCTGTCTATTGTCTTACATACGGAAAGATTCGGTTATCATTCGATACCAAGCACTTCGTAGCCGGCGTCGGTAACTGCCTGAACAAGTACGCCGTCGGAAACATCCTTTGACAGATCAATATATGCACATTTATCCTCAAGTGATACTTCTGCAGAAACACCATCTACTGCATTTAGAACCTTTGTTACCATGCCTGTGCAGTGACTGCACATCATGCCTTCAATTTTCATTGTCTTTTTCATTTTTTTCACCTCTGTTTCTGTTATTTTTATTTCTGCCGGCGCTGTCTCCGTGTAGATACTTTTTTTACTTTTGAAGAAATTCAGTCTCAATGCGTTTGTTACAACGCATACGGAACTTAGACTCATCGCCGCCGCTCCGAACATGGGATTAAGCTGCCAGCCGAAAATCGGGTAAAATATTCCTGCCGCCAAGGGGATGCCAAGAGAATTGTAAATCAGCGCCCAGAAAAGATTCTGTTTAATATTGCGCATTGTAGCACGGCTGAGACGAATTGATTCGGCGGCGTCTCGAAGATCGTTTTTCATCAGCACAATATCTGCTGATTCAATGGCAATATCCTGACCTGCCCCTACTGCAATTCCAACATCTGCGGCTGCAAGAGCAGGAGCGTCGTTTATACCGTCGCCTGTCATAGCAACACGTTCGCCTTTATCCTGTAGTTCACGGATTATCCGGGTTTTGTCTTCTGGCAGGAGTTCGGAGAAGGCTTGGTCAATTTCCAGTTGGGATCTTACAGATTCGGCAGTTCCGGAATTGTCGCCGGTGAGCATTACTGTTTTTATTCCCATTTGTTTCAGGGATGCTACAGCTTCCTTTGAAGTCTTTTTTATAGGATCGGCAATGACTATCATTCCAACAGCACAGCCGTCTATAGCAATATATAGAGGAATTCCGCCATTTGATGCTGCTGTGCTGCCGTTTTCCAAAAATACGGATATGTCGATTTCGTTATTTTCCATAAGGCGCCTGTTGCCGACAAGGATTTTTTTTCCGTCCACCGTTCCGGAAATACCCCCTCCTGGTGTCTCAGAATAATTGGTACAGGATGATATGGAAATGTTCCTGCGGTTACAGTATTCAGTTATGGAATTGGCAAGTGGATGAGAGGAATTTGCTTCAACAGAGCCAATAAGCTGTAGAAGTTCTGTTTCTGTAATGTTGTGAGTATATACCCTGTTTACAACCGGATGTCCCTCAGTACAGGTGCCTGTTTTATCAAGAACTACAGTGGTAATATGATGTGCTGTTTCCAGACTTTCGGCAGATTTTATAAGGATGCCGTTTTGTGCGCCTTTTCCTGTTCCGACCATAATAGCTGTCGGCGTTGCAAGTCCCAGAGAGCAGGGGCAGGAAATTACTAGAACAGAAATGGCTGCATTGAGCGCAACGGCGAAGTTACCGGTAATAAGAATCCATGCAAGAGCGGAAATCAATGCGATTGCAATGACGACCGGCACAAAAATGCCGCTTATTTTGTCGGCAAGCCGAGCGATTGGAGCCTTGGAAGCCGAGGCGTCCTCCACAAGATCAATAATCCGTGAGAGGGTGGAGTCTTTTTCTGTGCGGTCGCATCGGCATTTCACAAAGCCTCCGGTAGAAACGCTGGCACTCATGAGTTTGCTTCCTACAGTTTTTTCTACAGGCAGACTTTCTCCGGTTAATGCGGATTGGTCAACAGAGCAGCTTCCTTCAAGTATAGTTCCGTCACAGGGAACTGATGCTCCTGCTTTAAGCAGAAAAATTTCACCGACTGCAATTTCTGAAGCAGGGATTTCCATTTCCTGTCCGTTACGCAGAACAATGGCTGTTTTCGGTGCAAGATCGATCAGCTTACTAACTGCGTCTGATGTTTTTCTTCGGCTTTTATCTTCGAGATATTTTCCCACAGTAATAAGGGTGAGAATCATACCGCAGGATTCGTAGTAGAGATTTTCTATAAATCCGTGAGCTGTTGAAAAATCTCCTCTGCCCATGTAATAGGCTGCCATATACGTTCCGTATATACTGTAAATGAAAGCCGCAGACGCTCCCAAAGCTATAAGGCTGTCCATATTCGGGGCACGGTGGACGAGATTTCGGAATCCGTTTCGAAAGAAGTGGAAATTAAGCGCAATTATCGGCACCGTAAGCAGCAGTTGCGTGATTATTAGGATCATCATATTCTCATGTCCGGTTATAAATGACGGAAGAGGGGCATTTATCATATGACCCATGCAGATATAGAATAACGGTATCATGAATAATATTGATAGTATAAGTATTTGCTTTGATTTCTTTAGATGATTTTCATCGCTGTTTTTATCGGTTTTTTTAGAATTAGTCTGAACTCCTCTTTCTGACGCGCCATATCCTGCATTTTCAACAGCATGTATAATATCGCTGGATCCGGTGGCGCTTTCATTAAACTCCACCTCCATGAAATTACGCAGAAGATTTACATTCACTTCGGATACCCCGTTAATGCGTTTTACCGCCTTTTCAACATGGGACTGGCAGGCGGAACAAGTCATTCCGGTAACGTTATATTTTTTCTTTTGCATAGCAGATGCTCCTTCGTACTATTTAAGTTTTTTAACAAGCTCTACGGCTTCTTTTATTATCTCGGTATTTCCTGCTCTTATCTGCTCCGTAACGCAGGTTTGCATATGCTCTTCAAGAATCACATACCCGACGCTTTGCAGAGCGCTTTCCGCAGCCGCTATCTGTATAAGGATGTCGCTGCAGTAGCGGTTATCGTCAAGCATTTTCTGAATACCGTTAAGCTGTCCTGTAATTCTGTTTATACGGTTTCGGAGTTGCTTCAGCGTTTGTTCACTTCTCGGTGTATCCTTGTAGCGGCAGCAGCGCTCTGGTGTTTTTTTCTTTTCCATAATATTTCTCCCTATATACCTTAATGAGGTATTTTTTTATTTTATTATATACCTCTATAGGGTATTTGTCAATAGATGAATTTACCAAATCTGATGCTTGATATTTGTTGTATTTGCCGAACATAAAGAAACGGACATGATATATCATGCCCGGAATTTCAATATTTATAATCTTTCCTTAAAGTCACTATAGCCAAAATTTTTCAGCGTTTCGATCCGTCCGTCCGTTCTTTTAAGTATAATATCCGGCAGAGGCATTCCGTTGAAAGTATTGTTCTTGACCATTGAATAAATAGCCATATCCTCAAAAATCAATCGGTCTCCGACATTCAGGGGAGTATCGAATGAATACTCACCGATAATATCCCCGGCAAGACAGGTCTGCGAACCAAGACGATAGGTAAAGGGCTTTTCAAAAGCGTTTGCGGAGTTCATCAGCGGCGGTCTGTATGGCATTTCAAGAACATCCGGCATATGGCACGCCGCCGAGGTGTCCAGAATAGCAATAGGGATATTATTTTCGACAATATCCAGAACTTCTGCAACCAAGAATCCGGCGTTGAGCGCAACAGCTTCTCCCGGTTCGAGATATACCTCCAGACCGTATTTATCCTGCATTCGCTTTATACATCGTTCCAGCCGTGGAATATCGTAATCGTCTCTTGTGATATGATGACCGCCGCCGAAGTTTATCCATTCTATTTGAGGCAGTATATCGCCAAATTTTTCTTCAGAAGCCTCCAGTGTTTTTTCAAGATCATCAGAATTCTGCTCACAGAGCGTATGAAAATGAAGTCCAGATACCCCGTACAGATTATCACGCCGGAAATTCCTGTTTGTAATACCCAGTCTTGATTTCGGAGAACAGGGATCATATATTTCATGTCCTTTCTGGGTGGAACATTCCGGATTTATCCGCAGACCGATCTTTTTACCGGCAGTCAGAACCCGGTCACGGTATCTGTCGAGCTGTGCAAATGAATTGAATATGATGTGACCGCAGTATCTGATGATTTCATCAATTTCATTTTCACGGTAGGCGGCGGAAAAAACGTGATTTTCCCTCCTCATTTCCTCGTATCCAAGTCTTGCCTCAAAAAGACCGCTGCACGCCGTTCCTGAAATGTACTTTCCTATTGTTGCATAAAGATGATAACATGAAAAAGCTTTCTGGGCAAGGAGTATTTTCGCTCCGGTGTGTTCTTCAACTTCGTGAAGTATTTTAAGATTGCGTATGAGCCGTGCTTCGTCAATAATATAGCATGGCGTTCTGAGGGATAAAATATCCTGCATCAGATCACTCCGATCTCTTTGTAAATTTGTTTTGCCAGAGTCTCAGGCAAAGGTGATTCCTCCATTGCACGCTTGATCTCTTCGGCGTGTTCCGCTGTGGACAGATATACGTAATTTCTTTTAGACACAGCGATACGAACAGGAATATAAATATAATCCTCTGGGGCATTGTATAACCGTATAAACCACGGCATAGAGTTCCATAAACTGCCGGTATTGCGGCATAGAATTCTTACCAGCCGTTTGGCTGTCAATTGGTCGCTGCGATGACTGATAATATCGTTGTACACCGTTTCAGGAACAGCATTTCTACACTTGTTCATGGCTTTAAAAGCCGCTTTCGATACCTGCTGTCTTGAATCAGTAATCATATCGTAATACAGAGCGTCGTTGCCATCAGAAGTAAGCTTGAAAAGAGCATAAACTGCGGCAGCGGCTATCTTTTCATTCTCCGACGAGACAAAAGGTTTTATCTCCGATTCGTCGGCAAAAACGCCGCATTCACCGAAACCTTTAATTGCCTCCGGGTATGGAAATTCGGATCTGTAGAATTGTTTCAGATCAAAATTGTCGAACATTTTATAGTAATACTGCATCAAACCACGCATTGAGGAAGATTTGTCTAAAAGTAAACTCTCTGCACCGTCCCAAGGTTATTTTTTTTCGCAGAGCTGTACAGTTGCAAAATACCTGATTCTTGAATTTTTGTTTGCTGTAAGTTTAATAAGTTTGTCATTACAAGGCTGATAATTTCTTATGTAAGCAAGGGTGAGTAACGATTTTTTACTTTTGGCTGATCGAGCTATCAGCTCCTCCGCATTTTCTGCTGTCAGTATCTTATCCAGAATTATAGCCAACAGCGCTCGATTTTGTTTTGTTTCTTTCTGGCATATCAATGTATCAAGAATCATCTGCGGTGAGGCTTCTCGTTTGATTCTTTCTGCTATTTTTTGCGTGCGAAATCAAGAGCAGATTTGTCATAGCGATTGCATTTTGCGATAGACTGCAATTCTGAGTATGTAAGGATAACCGTTTTCAGCGTGGATTTTTGAAATATTTTTTCAAAAACTTTTTCGCTGGCAACTCTGACTTCATAGACCCAATCGTTGAATCCGTGGATCAAAAAGGGCAGATATTCTGGAAAATCCACCATATTCAAAGCACATTTTTCCCGAAAGTAACCGTTGTAATGCGTCATTCCTGCGGTAAGAACTGCTGGAAAATTCTCACCGCCATAAGCTTTCAGCCGCAGAAAATCAGGCATATGGAATTTCGTACGGTAGCATAGACCGTAACCTGCACGGTTCAAACGATAAAGGTTATTAAAATCTTCTTTGAAATCACCGTGAATAAGACTTCTGCATCGTTCCGAAAATAGCTGGATTTCTTTGTTTTTAAGATTATCAAGATCATTGAGTGCCGCACCCAGCGTATCGTTGCAGCCGTTAAGAAATTTTTGCTGCCATTGATTTTTTCTTTTTATAAAATTCATGACGATCAATCAACCGGTACGGGATCAAAGTCCTCTTCCCATGGGAGTCCCCACTTGTTGAGAGCCTCCATAAACGGATCGGGGTCGAATTCCTCGATGTTGTAAACGCCGGCTTTATTCCACTGACCGGTCATTATCATCATTGCGCCGATCATTGCCGGAACGCCTGTGGTGTAGGAGATAGCCTGCGAGCCGACCTCTTTGTAGCATTCTTGATGATCGCATATGTTGTAGAGGTAGTAGTTTTTGTCCTTGCCGTCCTTTTTGCCTCTGAAAATGCAGCCAATATTTGTCTTGCCCACTGTTCTTGACCCCAGAGACGCAGGGTCGGGAAGAACAGCTTTCAGGAACTGCAGCGGAACTATCTCCTTTCCCTCGTACATAATCGGTTCGATAGAGGTCATTCCCACGTTTTCAAGGCATTTCAGGTGGGTGAGATAACTCTGCCCGAAGGTCATAAAGAAACGTATACGTTTAATTCCCTTAATGTTGATAGCAAGGGATTCAAGCTCTTCGTGGTGGAGCAGATACATATCCTTTTCCCCAACGCCCTTGAAATCGTACACACGCTTTATCTCCATAGGTTCAGTCTCGACCCACTTGCCGTTCTCAATGTAGCTGCCTTTTGCGGAGACTTCACGGATGTTTATTTCCGGATTAAAGTTTGTAGCAAAGGGATAGCCGTGATCGCCGCCGTTGCAGTCAAGTATGTCGATATAGTTGATCTCATCAAAGTGATGCTTCATAGCATAAGCGGAGAAAACGCCCGTAACACCGGGGTCAAAGCCGCTGCCAAGCAGAGCGGTGATACCTGCTTTTTCAAAGCGTTCACGGTAAGCCCACTGCCACTTGTACTCAAATTTTGCAGTATCAATGGGTTCATAATTAGCAGTGTCAACGTAGTGTGTTTTAGTTGCGAGACAGGCGTCCATAATAGTAAGATCCTGATAGGGGAGAGCCAGATTCAGCACAACGTCAGGCTTGTAGCTTTCGATAAGAGCCACAAGTTCGTCCACATTGTCGGCGTTGACCTGAGCCGTTTCGATAACTGTTTTTGTTGTGGGCTGAAGCTTTTCCCTGAGAGTGTCGCACTTTGATTTTGTACGGCTGGCGATCATAATTCCCTCAAAAACTTCGCTGTTTTGGCAGCACTTGTGGATTGCAACAGAAGCTACTCCTCCGCAGCCGATTATCATACATTTTTTCATTATAAGCACTCCTTTATTATCGAACCTGTTTTAGAACCTCCTCAGAACTTCTGATGTTTCAGAACAGGTCTTTTATTCATAAAACATTTTAGTTTTTTCCTTTTTTAAAGATCTTATATATGAGATCACCAGCAGTATACCGATAATCAAAAAAATTCCTGAAATAAACAAGAAAATTATTCCAATAAAACCATAAGTCCTGTCCGCAGGCGCATAGATATTGCTTGGGTCATCAGGATCAATTTTCAGTTTGACTTTTTCACCGATATCAAAAGCGGGCGGATTTGCCGAGGTATTGCTTTCAATGTGGTAATTCTCTCCCTTGTAGGTGAAAGCGAATACAGGTCTGTATAATACGGACGAACCGGTATGGCTATGCCTGTCATGCTCCGTCAGGTTTTCAACAACCTCCGCAATGACCGTTTCGGTGCATTTTTGTGATTTGAATTTTGGAAGCATCATCACCAGTATTCCGATAATACCGAAAATAACAGAAAAAATTATGAAAGCGATTCCTACTATCTTCGGATTATTTGTATAATAAATAGTTTTACGCATTATTCTGTTCTCCGCTCATGAAATTGCCAGCAGCATTTCTCTTATGATCTTGCAGGCGACGGCTGTTGAAACACCGCTCTGGTCGTAGTGCGGACTAAGCTCGCAGACATCGCATCCCACAATATCCAGATTTTCGCAAACGAGAGTGACAGCTTTTCTTAATTCTTCAAAGGTAACTCCTCCGGCTTCGGGAGTACCTGTTCCCGGAAAGACGGACGGATCGAGAATATCTAGATCTACGGTGAAATAGACCTTTTTTCCCTTTAGACGCTCTACGGTTTCCGGAAGCCCCTCAAAGCTGAATTTATGCATTTCGGTGTGGTCAGCAGCAAAGCGGAATTCTTCGCGGTCGCCGCTTCGTATGCCGAACTGGAAAATATGACCGTCACCCACAAGCTCGTGGCATCGTCTCATAACACAGGCGTGGGATAACTGCTGACCGAGATAATCATCGCGGAGATCGGCGTGGGCGTCGAAGTGGATAATGTAAAGTTCTTCGTTCCTTTCCTTTGCCGCCATGACTGCGCCCATCGTCACAAGATGCTCGCCGCCGATCATAAAGGGCAGCTTTCCGTCAGTAATAATTATATCGGTACGCATGGCAATGTCGGCTATAGTACGTCTTATGCTGCCAAATGGAAGCTCAAGGTCGCCGCTGTCAAAGAAGCTATAATCTGACATATCTTTGTTCAAATAAGGGCTGTATGTCTCAATGCCAAAGCTCTCGTTCCTGATTGCTGAGGGACCGAAACGTGTTCCTGGACGGAAGCTTGTGGTGCTGTCGAAGCCTGCACCGAAAATAACGGCCTTTGCATCCTCATACTCGCTGTCACAGGCTATAAATGCAGATGTATTTTTATTAAGCATATTATTATCCTTTCTGCTCCACCTCGCAGAGCAGCTCCTCAACGTAGTTGGGCAGCGAAAAAGCTCCAGCGTGAAGCTTGGTATTGTAATATCTCGTTTTCAGTCCCAGCATATTCCAGATTGTTCCGTTTAAATCCCGTACAGGATGATATTTTTTTGAAGCAAAGCCGAAAAGCCAGTGACCTGACGGATAAGTAGGGATATGAGCCTGATATACACGGCTGATAGGAAAGCTGTCCACGATTCTTTTGTGCGATCTCTGCATTGCTGCGGCGTCCTCTGCGTAGAACGGGCTTTCGTGCTGATTCACCATGATTCCGTCCTCTTTGAGCGCATTTGAGCAGCTGCCGTAAAATTCTTTGGTAAAAAGTCCCTCTCCGGGGCCGAAAGGATCTGTTGAATCTACAATTATCACATCGTATTTGTTTTCACATTGGCGGATGAATTTCACACCGTCCTCATAATAAATATGAACCCTTTTGTCGTCGAGACGGCAGGCGGTAGACGGCAGATATTTCCGGCATACTTCCACCACCAGTTCGTCTATCTCTACCAGGTCGATGGACTTTACTCCCGGATAGCGCGTAAGCTCTCGGATGACTCCACCGTCACCAGCGCCGATAACTAAAATATTTTCGGCGTTGGGATGCACAGCCATAGGAACATGGGTTATCATTTCATGATAGATAAATTCATCCTTTTCCGTCAGCATCATATAACCGTCTAGAGTCAGAAAACGTCCGAATTCCTTGGAGTCAAACACATCTATCCGCTGAAATTCGCTGTTTCCGCTATAAAGCTGACGATCGACCTTTATCGAAAATTTTACGTTTGGGGTATGCCGTTCCGTGAACCATAATTCCATTTCTTTAACTCCTTTTATCTGATTTCAGTCCCACGTTATGAAATCCAGATACTTGTAATTTTCGGACTCTTTTACAATATGTACCGTTAAGAATTTCGTATCAACAAGGCTGTAATAAATTCTTTTTTCATATGAAATATGACTCATAGCGCCTGGATTTATTTCATGGATCTGATAAATATATCTCCCTGATTTTTCGTTGTAAATTATTTTCCGTGAGGAACTATTTTCACGAATAAGGAAAAGCATTCTTGAAAAACAGCAAATAAAAAGCAAGATCAGAAGGATAATTCCGGATAATTTTTTTGTATTTCTAAAGAAAATAATTGTAATTATGATTGGCAGTACAAAAATAAAATAAGAAACAGCTCCCCTTATTTCAATAAATTCTCCATAAGCCATAATTGCCGAAAAAACATCAAGAATAGAAACAAGCAGAAAACATATTTTTGATTTTGTCATATACTTTCCTCATAACATAACGTTTAAATGCTTAATGTTTATATCCTCAGTTCCCGTAAGCTGACATCCCTTTTCATGGGCGTAGTTTATATATTCAATTATCTCCTTTGTTACCAACTCACCGGGAGCAAGAATGGGGATTCCCGGCGGATAACACATGACAAATTCCGTACACACATGACCGGCAGCGTCTTTCAAGGGCAGAGAGATCTTATCCGCATAAAAGGCTGTTCTTGGAGCTTCAGCCACTACCGGAGCTATATATTCCTGAGTAAGCATATGAGTTCCCGATGTTCCGAATCTGCGTTTTATTTCAGCAAGAGCGCTTATAAGCCGCTCAATGTCGCGCTTTCTGTCGCCAACGGAGATATACGCCAGAATATTGCCTATATCTCCAAATTCTATCTGTATATCATATTCGTCCCGAAGGTAGTCGTAGACCTCGATTCCGGCAAGACCGATAGGCAGGGTATAAACACTGAGTTTAGATACGTCGAAATCATAAATGCTGCCGCCGTTTATAAGTTCCTTTGAATAGGCGTAATATCCGCCGATGCTGTTTATTTCAGACCTGGCGTATTCTGCCATTTGAACGGTTTCCGCAAATATTTCACGACCCATAAGGGCAAGTCTTTTTCGGGATATATCAAGGCTTGACAGCAGAAGATAAGAGGCACTGGTGGTTTGGGTAAGATTTATAATCTGCCGCATATAATCGGCATTTACACCATTTCCCATAATCATAAAGGAGCTTTGCGTCAGGCTTCCTCCGGATTTGTGCATACTCACCGATGAAATATCCGCACCGGCATCCATAGCGGAAATCGGAAAGTTTTCGCCAAAATAGAAGTGGGTTCCGTGAGCCTCGTCCGCAAGCACAAGCATTCCGTGGGCATGAGCTGCTTCTGTAATTTTTCGCAGATCGGAGCATATTCCGTAATATGTAGGATTGTTCACCATAACTGCTTTTGCATCTGGATTTTCATAAATAGCCTGTTCCACCTGATCTGCGGACATTCCCAAAGCGATCCCCAACTGACTGTTGACGTCGGGATTAACGTATATCGGAACTGCTCCGGTGAGAATAAGCGCGTTTATTGCACTTCGGTGAACGTTTCGGGGCATAATGATCTTATCGCCGCTTTTGCAGGCGTACATTATCATACTTTGAACGGCAGAAGTGGTTCCGCCGACCATAAAAAAGGCATTGGCGGCGTGAAAGGCTTCGGCAGCAAGTGTTTCCGCATCTTTTATCACAGATACCGGATGACAGAGGTTGTCCAGCGGCTTCATGGAGTTTACGTCGGCATTCATGCAGTCCTCGCCAAGAAATTCTGTCAGCTCCATGTTGCCTCGGCCTCTTTTGTGACCGGGGACGTCGAATGGAACGACTCTCATTCGTCTGAACTTTCGCAATGCTTCGTAAATTGGTGCGTTAACCTGAGAAAGAGCCATTTCCGTACACATTCCTTCCGCTGAAAATTTCAATCATTTCCCTGCGCAGCGCATCTGTTATATCAAGCCGGCTCCTTGGGGAAAGTTCTCTGACGTCCGTATTGAACAGATAATTCTGTAGTTCAATTTCCTTGATGAGCATTTTTGTGTGGAACATATTTGCCTGATATACGTTTATATCAACTGCGTCGTATTTATCGAGAGTTGCCTCGTTTATGTAATTCTGAATAGACGTTATGTTGTGGTCGATAAAAAGCTTTTCGCCGCTGAGATTACGTGTAAATCCCCTGACGCGGTAGTCCATGGTGATAATGTCGGAATCGAAACTGCCTATAAGGTAATCAAGCGCCGTAAGCGGCGTGATTTTTCCACAGGTGGCAACGTCGATATCTACTCGGAACGTAGCTATGCTTGTATCGGGATGATATTCGGGATAGGTATGTACGGTGACATGGCTTTTATCGAGATGAGCCACCGTTTCCGAGCCTCCGGCAGGGATCATAGTATCATCGGCAATAAGAAAAGTAGCAGACGCCCCTTGAGGATCGTAGTCCTGCCGGGAAATACTGAGCACCTGCGCTCCAATCATCTCGGTAAGATGAGTCATTATGTCGGTGATCCTTTCAGAGTTGTACACTTCGTCAACATAAGCGATGTAGTCAAGCTGGGCCTTTGGAGTTCGGGCGTAGCAGACGTCGTAAATATTGAAACTAAGTGATTTTGTCAGATTGTTGAAGCCGTAAAGCTTAAGCTTGTTTTCCATAAACACACCTCAAATACAGTAAGCGGCTGATTCCGCCCATAAAAAAACGCACAGACTTTTTCAGCCTGTACGTGAGTGACAAAAGCGGAGAAAGAGAAGCATTGGGCGGAAATAAACCGATCTGCCCTGAGCAGGATACCTCTTATTGACCTTTCACAAGCTGAGAAAAACTCATAAAACAAATTCAATAAGGCAGCGTAAGCTGCCAGCCGGAGAACCGGCAGTCGGCATTGACCAGCTGTCCGTATGGCATTGACCCCGTACCGGGGTGGTCAAAAATCATGCTCTGAAACAAATGCTTCTTTTGCAGTTTGTATTATTGTATCACATTATTTACGATTTGTCAACTAAAATAAATTTAACTTTTTCGGTGTCTTAAAATATTTTCCAGCGTAAATTTCATTTTATAATGCCGCAAGCTATTTTGGTTCCGGAATTCCCTGAGGGTTGGGTGTGGAAATCGTCAGGATTACTGTGAATAATGACAGTATATCCTCTTACTTGATCGGGAGTGAATCTATCGGTATAGACAGCAAGCCATGTATATCCTCCTCTGCTGCTAAAAAGAGGAGGTAGGTCGCCGGTATGATATGGATGTACGCTGCCGGCAAGATTAAGATGAGAACCGGCATCTGCGAAAGGATCAGTTTCGTTTCCGGTGCAGACGGTTCCGTTATGGATATGCATGGCATAAACGCCATTTGCAGACGGCAGACCATATATTTCGGCAACGACAATGCTTCCTTGGCAAACTTTGTAAAAGGAAATTCTGCCATGAAGCTGCGGATATTCGTTTGAACCGTATATATCAGCGGCTGTGCAGCTTTTTTGCAGAAGAATCCTGGGATTAATCTTATTGGGCATATGAATTAGGCCTCCTTTTACAAGTGTGTTCTTAGAGTCCGTTCAGCAAAATTGAACACACATAAATATTGAACAGTTATTTGCAGCAGTTTTGTTTATGCACATTTAAAGTGAAACTGCTGTAGTATATGATTGAAAACATCAGAGTGACACATTTCCGTAAAGAAAAAACGCAGTAAGTCGAAGAATATCGAAATACTGCGCTTTTGTCATGAGTTGGGGCAGCGGGATTCGAACCCACGGGATGACAGAGTCAAAGTCTGTTGCCTTACCGCTTGGCTATGCCCCAGTAAATATAATTATATCAAAAAAAAACACTTAAATCAATAGGAAATAAATATATTTTTAATTTAACAATAATACCATTGACAAGATTAAAAAAAAATGGTATTATTACTATAACTGATTTTTGACCGTAGCGTGATCTGGACTGGAAATAAAATTAGAAACTGGTTATTGACGCAGTTAGTCATATGGAATATAATATAGTCAGAACTTGTTCCTGAAGAAACAGGTATCAGAATTATATTTTTTCTCCGTCCGCTTATTGTTGTAAATACGGCGGAGAGTAAAAGGGAGCAGATCATTATGCACAGTAAAAAAATCAGAAAAATCACGCTTGCATCGGTTCTCGCAGCGCTTACCTGCGTGTCAACCATGCTTATCCGTATTCCTACTCCGACTAAGGGGTATGTGAATCTCGGTGACTGCATGGTGAATATTTCCGCATGGCTTTTAGGTCCTCTATACGGCGGAGCGGCAGCCGGTCTGGGTTCGGCAGCAGCCGATCTTTTTGCCGGATATGTGGTATATGTTCCGGCCACCCTTATTACAAAGGCACTTATGGCGGTGCTGTCTTTTATGATATTCAGTCTGGCTGCAAAAAAAATTCGTTCCTTGACTTCAAGAATTATAGCTGCATCGGCGGCTGAGATCCTGATGATTCTGGGATATTTTGGATTTGAATCAGTTATGTATGGCTCGATTGCCACTGCATCCCTTGGAATTGTCGGAAATGCTTTTCAGGGAATAATTGGTACTGTCAGCTCTGTGATTCTTTATGAGGCTGTTGTCAAAAGGATACCGGCAAAGAATGTCCGCTGACACTGATGATCGAGCGTGAACAGTTTTTAAAAAGGAATGATTTTTTATGCCCGATCGTTTTTCAAGAACCGGTCTGATCTTCGGACGGGCCGCTATGGACAGGCTTGCGGCAGCAAGAGTCGCAGTGTTCGGAATTGGCGGAGTCGGCGGATATGCCGTTGAGGCGCTGGCTCGTTCAGGGGTTGGAGAGCTTGATCTTATCGACAATGACAAGGTATCCGTCACGAATATAAACCGTCAGATAATTGCTCTTGACAGTACCGTAGGAATGTATAAGACTGATGCCGCAAAAGCGCGTATCTCAGATATAAATCCCGGATGCAGAGTAAATACATACAGGACGTTTTTTATGCCGGATACCGCTGCGCAGTTTGATTTTTTGCAGTACGATTATGTTATTGACGCCATTGACACTGTTACGGGAAAGATAGAAATAATTATGAGGGCGCAGTCATCCGGTATTCCTGTGATAAGCTCTATGGGAGCGGGAAACAAGAACGACCCGACTGCATTTGAAGTAGCTGATATTTACAGCACTTCCGTCTGTCCTCTTGCACGGATAATGCGGCAGCAGCTTAAAAAACGAGGTGTTAAGAATTTAAAGGTGGTCTATTCAAGAGAACAGCCCGTTTCTTTTCCGGATGATACTGTTTCCGCTGAGAATGCGTCTCCCGGACGCCGTACAATTCCTGGCTCAAATGCCTTTGTACCGGCGGCAGCAGGGCTGATAATCGCTGGAGAAGTTATAAAATATATTGCAGGATGTGACCTCGGGTGAAGAAAAAAGAGCTTTTTCTCAGGTATTTTATTTTGATTATCGGATTGCTTTTTTCCGCTTTCGGCGTTGCTCTGGCAAAGCATGCTGAGCTTGGAGTTACTCCGATTTCTTCTGTAGCTAATGTCATGAGCTATAAGATTAAGTTTCTCTCTATGGGAAGCTGGCTTATAATCTGGAACTATGCTCTTATTGCCGGGCAGATTATCTTGCTTCGCAGAAATTTTCGTCTGATACAGCTGCTTCAGATTCCGCTGTCATTTCTTTTTGGCTGGTTTACCGATTTTGGACTTAGGTGCGTATCAATCATACCGAAGGATGTCTATATTATCCGTCTGGCTTTGGTTTTTTCCGGAATTGCTGTGCTTGCTTTCGGTATATCTCTTTCCGTAGCCGCCGGGGTAATCATGAATTCCGGAGAGGCTTTTGTAAAAGCTGTTTCCGATGTATCAGGCCGGAATTTCGGCAATATTAAGATTTTATTTGACATATGTTGCGTTCTGGTTTCGATCCTGCTGTCGCTGCTGTTTTTTAGTTTTCGCATAATCGGAACACGGGAGGGAACGGTGATTTCTGCCGTGCTGACGGGATTTGCAGTAAAATTTTTCAATAAGCGCATCATCGGGCCGATTCAGACCTTTCTGACGAAATGAGGTTGATTATGGGTATAAAATATATTTCCCTGACCGCAGTGATAATGTTTGCAGCGGCTGAGTTGTGTTCCTGTTCACAAGGAATAGAGGACGGATCAAATGCTGTAACAACAATAATATTTATTTTTCTCTTTCTGGGAGCGTCTCTCTGTTCCGCTTTGCTTACTTTTAAATTAATACGGAAAAAGAATGCGGAAGAGGAAAATGAACAAGATGATAAGGAGTGAAAGATATGATTAAACCGGTAATTTCATTTATAACGTCGGCTGTTTTATTTATCAGCGCTGTGCCTTTTTGTGCTGCAGCCGAATCCGGAACTGAGACATATACCATAAATTTTCTTGATCTTGACGGCAAGCCGTATTATACTATTTATGTTCCGGCGGGACAGCAGATAGATAAACAGGTTATCGGTCAGATTGATACTTCAAAGTTTTTTAAGCAGATCGATTCGAAAACTCAGCAGAAATTTAACGATTGGTGGGGAATTCCGGAATATGTCACTGAAAACGTTGATATAAAGCCTCTGACCGTAACAGCGTCAATTTCCTGCCGTAATTGTCCCAGCAGACGGAAATACTATTCAAAGGAAAGCGATATTTCAAAGGACGGTCTTCTTGTACAAATTACTTTTGTGACGCAGACTGGTATAGACAAGGACGGAAATTATATTACTGAAACTGACGTCAAAGATATTACCTCCACTTGTACAATTAAGCCGGAAACTACGGCGGATGCATTTAAATCGTCGGATAAGGCTGATGTGAAAATTTTTCCGATTAATTCCAATCAGCCTATTGACAGCTTTGAGATTACTTATATAGAGGGGATAGGAGATCTGAACGGAGATAAAATTGTTACCGGAACCGATGCAGCTTTATCACTGAGGGAGTATACAATGCTGTCGTCTTATCCGGACTACAAGCTCGATGCATCTGTGCTGAAATATGGCGATATGAATTTTGACGGTATTCTTAGCGGTACGGATGCGACTCTTCTTTTGAGGTACTATACGCTTTTGTCATCATATAGAGATTATAATCTTGATAAGTTTTACGAAGAATCAGGCATAGAAAATGCGCTTTCATAATTTTGCAGAGACAGCAGTATTTACTTTTTAAATGATTGAGAAAAGTTAGCCGCTGTCTCTCTTTTTTGACTATCAGTTTGACAGTAGCTTCTGATTTCTATAACATTGGAGAGCTATATACATACCCTATTTGGATTGGTTCTAAGAAGCGGTATTGAATACTACGTGATTTTTTTTCAGTTTGCTATTGAAATTGCTGTAAAAATATAGTATAATATAAATACAAGCTTTGTGCAGATATTTCTGCATAAAAAAATATTAAAGGAGTACGATCAATAATGTACAGTGATCTTATGGATTCAATCGGTTTCGTTAAGGGGTATGATCCCGCAGTAGGCGAGGCAATGGGAAAAGAGCTTGCACGTCAGCAGAGAAATCTTGAACTTATAGCAAGCGAAAATATCGTTTCACCTGCCGTTATGGCAGCTATGGGTTCTGTTCTTACAAACAAATACGCAGAAGGATATCCTGCAAAGCGTTACTACGGCGGATGCCAGTGCGTTGACGAGGTAGAGGTTATCGCTATCGAGCGTGCCAAGGAGCTTTTTGGCGCTAAATTTGCTAATGTACAGCCCCATTCCGGAGCGCAGGCTAATACTGCCGTTTATTTTGCGGTTTTGCAGCCGGGCGATACTGTTCTCGGAATGAGCCTTGCAGACGGTGGTCATCTTACTCATGGATCGCCGGTTAACTTGTCTGGTAAATATTTTAACTTTGTTTCTTACGGTCTTGATGATGAGACGGAGTGCATTAATTATGATACCGTTCAGAAACTTGCCGAGGAGCACAAACCAAAGCTTATGGTTGCTGGAGCAAGCGCATATCCCAGAGCAATTGACTTTAAAAAGCTTTCTGAGATTGCAAAGTCGGTAGGAGCTCTTCTTATGGTTGATATGGCTCATATTGCCGGACTTGTTGCCGCAGGCTGTCATGAGTCTCCTGTTCCTTATGCGGATATCGTTACAACAACAACTCACAAGACCCTCAGAGGACCCAGAGGCGGTCTTATCCTCACCAACGACGAGGCTCTTGCAAAGAAGATAAATTCTGCTATTTTCCCTGGAACGCAGGGCGGTCCTCTTATGCATACTATTGCTGCGAAGGCAGTCTGCTTCGGTGAAGCCCTCAAGCCCGAATTCAAGGATTATCAAAGACGTATTGTTGAGAATGCAAAGGTTCTTTCCGAAGGACTTCTTAAAAGAGGTTTCAATCTCGTATCTGGCGGTACTGACAATCACCTCATGCTTGTTGATCTTCGTCCTTTTAACATTACTGGTAAGGAACTGGAGCACCGTCTTGACGAGGTTTATATCACCGTAAATAAAAACGCTATTCACAATGATCCTGAAAAGCCTTTTGTAACCAGCGGCGTCAGAATCGGTACGCCTGCCGTTACTACAAGAGGACTGGGCGTTGAAGAAATGGACAAGATTGCCGAGTATATCTATCTCTGCGCTACTGACTTTGAGAACAAAGCTGACGAGATTCGTGCAGGTGTTAACGCTATTTGCGAGAAATTCCCACTTTATAAGTAAGTTGCAACAATTTCGGGACGGGCATATTGTCTGCCCCGAAATTTGTTTTATTAATGGAGGTAATATGCGTTATATTTATTGTCCGCAGTGCGGAAAAAAACTTATAAATAGAATGGCAGGGGACGACGGAGAAGTACCGTTTTGTCAACAATGCAATAAGTATTGGTTTGATGTATTTTCAAGTTGCAGTATAGTATTAGTTGCAAATCAATATAACGAAATAGCTCTTTTAAGGCAAATTTATATGTCGGATAAATTTACATCTTTTGTTTCCGGATATATTACCCCCGGAGAAAATGCGGAGGAAACTGCTGTCAGAGAGGTTAAAGAAGAATTAGGACTTGATATTGAAAAACTTGAATATGCCGGGACATATTGGTTTAACTCAAAAGATATTCTTATGCATGGATTTATTGGTTTTACCAAAAAATCTGATTTCATCCTTTCAAACGAAGTGAACTCTGCCGAGTGGTGTGATGCATTAAAAGCGCCTGAAACAATGTTTCCTGATAGACCGGGAAACGCCATGTATCCAATATATAGAAAATATCTAAAAATAGCAGGTTTATCTGATTTAAAGGAGGAACAGTATGGAAAAAATCTGGCATGAAATGTATAAGGCTGCAAAGTTGGTACTTAATGAGCGCAGGATTTCAGAATATGTTTCCTGCGGAGAGGTTTCGGCAGCGATTCTTTCAAAATCGGGGAAAATATATACGGGAGTATGCATTGATACCTGTTCGACGCTGGGAATATGCGCCGAGAGGAATGCAATATTCAATATGATAACCAACGGCGAGCAGGATATAGATAAAGTGCTGTGTATTCTGCCCGATGGTTCTAACGGAGCGCCATGCGGTGCGTGCCGCGAGCTTATGGTGCAGATTATGCCTAATACTTACAAGAATATTGAAATTATGCTTGATTACGCTTCGGAACGCACTATCAGGCTTGGCGAGATAACTCCCGAGTGGTGGATTTGATTGATAATCTAACAGAATAAAGGCAATGTTGAAAGAAAAAGTGAGAAAAATTGTGATGCAAAGAAATCTTTGCAGCTATATGAACAGTACAAAATGGCGCAAACTTTGTAATGCAATGCTGTATTTGTAGAAATTCTAAAAAGTATTCTATTCCATACGATGAATGTAATGGATCATATTATATTTATGGTTATCGCTAAAAAGGAGGAGTATCAATATGATCGGTAACATTGTTACGGTGACGGTAGATAGACCTATGGGCAGCTATCATCCTGAATACAAGGATATGTATTACCCCATAAATTATGGATATATCGAGGGAATATTTGCTCCTGACTGCGAGGAGCAGGATGCGTATATACTCGGTGTGGATATTCCGTTAAAAACGTTTACCGGAAAAATAATCGCAGTTATCAAACGTGCCGATGATGCAGAGGAAAAATGGGTAGTTTGTCCCGCGGGGATGTCATTCACCCGATTTGAAATAATGGAGCAGGTCAGATTTCAGGAGCAATATTTCAAATCGGAAATAATACTTAGCGAGGTCTGATATGTCAATACCATTAGCCGATAAAATACGTCCGCAGACTCTTGACGATGTTGTGGGACAGGAGCATATACTTGCTCCCGGAAAGCCCCTACGCAGGATAATCGAAAGCGGAACTGTACCTAATATGATATTTTATGGACCGTCTGGTGTTGGAAAGACCACTGTTGCTCGGATCATAGCCGAAAACTGCGGTATGACGCTGCATAAGCTCAATGGCACAAGCGCATCTACTGCTGACATTAGGCAAGTGGTAGGGGAAATAGGCACGTTCGGAACAGAAAACGGTATCTTGTTGTATCTGGACGAGATACAATATCTCAACAAAAAGCAGCAGCAGAGTCTGTTGGAATACATAGAAAACGGTGATATCACGCTGATCGCCTCAACGACGGAGAATCCTTATTTTTCCATATATAACGCCGTAATAAGCCGGAGTACAGTCTTTGAGTTTAAGCCTGTATCGGCGGAGCAGATAATTCCGGCAGTACGCCGTGCTTTCCGGATAATTTCAGAAGAAAACGATACGATGATTGAAGCAGACGAGGATATATGCAAAATCATCGCCTACAACTGCGGCGGAGATGTCCGCAAGGCGATGAATACGGCAGAGCTTGCTGTGATATGCGGCGAGCCTGATGCCGGAAAAGTGCTGATCACCGTTGAATCCATGAAGATAATAGCTCAGCGCAGCAATATGCGCTATGACCGTGATGGTGATCAGCATTATGATATACTTTCTGCGCTGCATAAGTCTATTCGGGGATCAGATGAAAATGCTGCTCTTCATTATGCGGCAAGGCTTATTGCAGCAGGGGATATAATTTCTCTTTGCCGACGGCTGCTATGTATTGCTTCCGAGGATGTAGGGCTTGCTTATCCAATGGCGGCGGTTATAACAAAGTCTTGTGTGGATTCGGCATTGCAGCTTGGGCTGCCCGAAGCGAAGCTTCCGATTTCTCAGGCGGTGATACTTCTGGCGACTGCTCCGAAATCAAACAGCGGATATAAGGCTATAAATGCTGCTCTTGCCGATTTGCAGGACTGCGACGCTCTTGACTTTCCACGTCATTTGCAAAATAAACATTATGATGGTAAGGGGGCGGCTGTAGTGGGACAGAATTATTTGTATCCCCATGATTTCCCGAATCATTATGTAAAGCAACAGTATATGCCAGATGCTTTGAATGGCCATGTTTACTATGAGTTTGGAGATAACAAGCAGGAGCAGTCGGCACTGCAATATCGCCGGAAGATTCTGGATGATTAAAAAACGCATTTATCATTATGACTTCACGCTCAGGGAAAGAATGAGAACTGTCCATTTGCTTTGGTACAAACATGTAATAATAATGTTATGACGTCTTCTGAACGCAAATCGCAGCATTTATTGCAAACATTTTAACTCTAAAGAATCTAAAATATCAATTGAAAACAGGAATATAAAGAACGGCATTTTACAGATCTGTTTCAAAGCAAAATGCCGTTACGGAACTCAATAAATGTGTAAGGTTTTTAAAGTTAATTATGGCATACACATCAGTTAGGGAAGGGTTTACCGACTGATGAAATAATTAAGCTTCCTAAAATGTTTGCAATAAAGCCGAGATTTAAAGCTGAAAACAAATAAAGTGACAGAAGCTGTCATAACATATTAAAGAAGAATTTTAATCCCAAAGAACCAAATAAAGCATGGTGCAGTGACGTAAGGTAAACGTCATATGTAAAATTTATTGTATCTTTTAAAGTTTTATTGAACATTTTGCAAGGTTACTTGCCTAATTTGGTTAAATGATAAATTTTTATTTTTAGTTATTGACATTATAATTTTTTTATGATATAATAAATATTGTTAAAGCAATTATGTAGGGGTATAGCTCAGTTGGTAGAGCAGCGGTCTCC
>CAJTWQ010000007.1 GCA_910579835.1 uncultured Ruminococcus sp. | reverse complement strand
GGTTCTGCTCGTACTTGATGCGACTACAGGTCAGAACGCCGTGAATCAGGCTAAGCTTTTCAGCGAGACAGCACCCATTACGGGAATTGTTCTTACAAAGCTGGACGGAACAGCTAAAGGCGGTATTGTTATATCAATTAAAAATGAACTCGGCATACCTGTAAAGCTTATTGGTATCGGAGAGAAGATAGATGATCTCCAGCCGTTTGACAGCCGCACTTTCGTTCAGGCGTTGTTCAGTGATACTGATTTTGACGATGAAGATGATATTGACGAGATGCAGACAGATGAAGGCAGTGAAGAATTAACTGAGGAATCCTTTGCAGAATCTGATAATGATTTCGATGAATGCGTAAATGAAGAAAATGGTGAAGAATACGCAGACAACGAGAATTATGAAGAATATGAGAATTATGCGGAAGCCGGAGAATCTGAAATTGATGATGTTGAATTGAAGAAAATCGTGGAAACAGCCGAAATTGACGAAAATGTTCATAACAGTGAAGATCATGAAACAGAGAATAACGAAAAGCCTGAAAATCCAGATGAAGCAGATTATAATGATAATATTGGCGTAGACAATAACGAAGATGCAGAAGAAAATAATGAAGAAAACAAAGCTGATGACAGCGGCATAATGGAAGAAGAAAAAACTGAAGAAGAAAACGGCAAAAAGAAAAAGAAAGGATTTTTCAAGCGTTTGTTTGGCAGAAAGGATGACGATGATGATCAGTAAGCTGGTTATGGCCACAAACAACGCCCATAAGCTTCGGGAAGCAATGGAAATTTTTGGGCCGCTTGGTATTGAAATTATTTCGCAGAGAGAGGCTGGGGCGGATTGCAGTCCGGAGGAAAACGGTGCGACCTTTGACGATAATGCTCTCATCAAGGCGGAGGCGGTATATAATATCGTCAGGCTGCCTGTAATTGCCGATGACAGCGGTCTCTGCGTTGATGCCCTGCAAGGACGTCCGGGAGTATATTCCGCAAGATATGCCCCGAAAGGCGAGGAATGCGTCAGGCTGCTTGACGAGATGAAGAATGTTCCCGATGAAAAGAGACAGGCGCATTTTGCGTGCAGCATTGCATATATCGACAGTGAGATGCGCCGATGCTTTAATGGCTGCTGTACCGGAATGATCGGATACGAGCAGCGAGGTAAAAATGGTTTCGGCTATGATCCGGTATTCATATACGCAGGCAGAACTCTTGCCGAAATGAAAGCAGAGGAGAAAAACAATATCAGCCACAGAGCTGCGGCGCTGCGAGAGCTGTATGAATTCCTGAAAGAAAGACAAGGTGAATGATATGCTGACAAGCAAACAGAGAGCATACCTCCGTGGTATTGCTTCAACATACGAAACGATTTTCCAAATAGGAAAGGGCGGTGTTACCGAAGCTTTGGGCAGAGAAGTGGGGGAAGCTCTGCGCAAAAGGGAGCTTATTAAGCTGAGAGTTCTTGATAATTCTGGCTGGACGGCAAGGGATGCTGCCGATGCAGTGGCAGAGTTAACCGGTGCAGATATTGTGCAGGTTATCGGCTCTAAATTTGTGCTGTTTAGACGCAATCCCAAGGAACCGGTAATTGAGAATCTTCCAAAGGCCAAGCAATAAAAAAAGAGCCGCTTAGGTGGCTCTTTTTATTTGTGAATTAGGTTTTTATCAAAAATAACTTCCTCCCAAAATGTTGAAATCAGCATTTTGGGAGGAAGTTTGTATTCAGTTTGTAAAGTTTTAATGCTTATTAAGAGACATTAAAAAATTATTCAGACTTACTTTCGTCCTCATTAAGCTCTTCAATTTCTTCAATAGTGAGATCATCATAGTCGAATTCAAGCAGTTCCTGGCAGTTAGGACAGTTGATAGAACCTTCCTCAAGCATCCCTTCATCAAGAAGAATAGTATCTCCGCAGGAAGGACAAGTTATCTCGTAAAGTTCATCGTCATCTTCGTCATATTCATCAAAACCATCGTCACCATCGTCTCTCCAGTCTTCTTCATCACAACTGTCACAGTCGCCTGAACACTCAAACTCGTCGTCATCATAGAAATCATCCTCTACCGAGCCGAGATCCTGATCAAGAATATCACACAGTTCTGTAAGCTCGTCCACCTGTGACTGAAGATCATCTACATAAAGAACCAGTTCAGACATTACCTCTGCCATTTGTGTAATAGCCTTACCCTCTTTTGTTGTTGTATCAAGCTCAAGTCCTGCAAGAAGTCCCTGAAGATATGACATTTTTTCATTAAGATTCATAATAATTCCTCCTGCAAATAATTTGCGGCGATCAGGCTCTTGACATATATTCGCCTGTTCTTGTGTCGATCTGTATTTTTTCACCTTCGTCAATAAAGAGCGGAACCTTTACTTCTGCACCTGTTTCAACAATAGCGGGCTTTGTTGCATTTGTTGCCGTATCTCCCTTAAATCCGGGATCTGTCTGAGTAACCACAAGCTCTACGAAGTTAGGCGGCTCAACGCCGAAAACTGTGCCCTTGTATGAAAGGATCTTACAGATCATTTCTTCCTTTACAAACTTAAAGCTGTCGCCAAGGATAGACGCACTGATCGGGACTTGTTCGTAAGTCTCCATATCCATGAAATAATAAAGGTCACCGTCGCTGTAGCTGTACTGCATATCCTTTCTTTCAACATAAGCTGTAGGGAATTTAGCTGTAGGATTGAAAGAAGTTTCAACGACCGAACCTGTGATAACGTTCTTATACTTTGTTCTTACAAAAGCAGCTCCCTTACCAGGCTTAACATGCTGGAATTCAACAACCTGAACAACCTGACCGTCAAGCTCAAAAGTCACACCGTTTCTGAAATCTCCTGCTGAAATCATGAAAAATACCTCCGTATAAAATAAACTATAATATAATATTTATATTTTACCACATTTTTTTATTTTTTGCAATACCTAAAGTGATATTAATGCAAAGATATTAGATTTTTTGCACTTTTTGTCAAATTTTTGCAACCGTTTTCGGTCAAAATGACAAAATCTTCAATGCGAACCCCAAACTTGCCGGCAAGATATATTCCCGGTTCTACGGTTACAACAGTTCCTTCAGTCAAAGGGAGCTTATAGCTTGCAGATGCATTCGGTGATTCGTGTATCTCCATTCCCACGCCGTGACCAAGGGAATGGCCAAAATATTCGCCGTAGCCGGCCTTTTCAATTATATCACGGGAAATTTTGTCAAGATCGCAGCCTTTAATTCCCGCCTTTGCCGCTTGGAGCGCTGCAAGCTGCGCTTCAAGGACAATATTGTAAACCCTTTTCATTTCATCTGTCGGCTCTCCAACGCATACCGTTCTGGTCATATCACTGTGATATCCATTCCAGACAGCTCCGAAATCCATAAGGACAAACTCTCCGTTTTCAACCTTTTTATCGGAGGGAACACCATGTGGCATTGACGTATTTGATCCTGAAAGAACTATCGTATCAAAGGAAAGATCCTCGGCTCCGTGCAAAAACAGGAGCCTGTTAAGCTCAAGAGCAATTTCACGCTCTGTTACACCAGTCTTTATAAAAGGAAGAAGTTCATCAAAGGCAGACTCAGCAATTTCCTGGGCCTTTTTGATATAAGCAAGCTCAATGTCATCCTTGGTCATCCGAAGCTTTTTTATTGCATTGCTGAGGGCGTCTGAATCATCAAATTCCACATCATGAAAAAAATGCCTGTAGCCGCTAAGCTGCTTGACGGTCATAGTTTCCGACTCAATGGAAACTTTGGATACACTGTGCTTTTTCAGCAGTTCATTCACTTGTGGATAAAGTTTTTTCAGCTCGATGACTTCAGCATCGTTAACAATACGTCTTGCTTTTTCGATATATCGGAAATCAATAAGCAGATACGCCTTTTCAGGAAAAGCAAGAACAATTCCGGCAGAGGACTTCATTCCAGTAAAATATCGTCTGTTAATATCCGATGTTATAAGTGCACATTCCGTTTTGATCTCACGGAAAAGCTTTTTAAACCGCGTCAATTTCTTCACCTCATATTACAGCTCGGCCAGTGCCTGTATTGCAAGGAAATAGCTGCTGAATCCGAATCCGCTTATGCTGCCTTTGCAAACAGGAGCAATAACGGATTTTGAACGAAATTCATCTCTTGCGAAAACATTGCTGATATGTACCTCTATACAGGGGATTTTTATGGCGGAGATAGCGTCTCTGATGGCATAACTGTAATGAGTGTATGCACCGGCATTGATTATAACTCCGTCATAGCAGCTGCGTGCGGCATGAAGCTTGTCAATTATAGCTCCCTCATGGTTTGACTGAAAAATTTCACATTCAAGTCCCTGATCTCTGGCACGGTCAATGATGCTGCTGTTCAGATTTTCAATGGAATCACTTCCGTAAATCCCCGGTTCACGCTCTCCGAGAAGATTCAGGTTCGGTCCGTGTATTACAAGTATTTTTTTAATCATTGCTTTTCTCCTGTTTATCAAAATATTTTTTTGGCAGAAACGGCTTTTCGCACTTTCTTTTTACCTTAAAAAATGTGGTTGACTCTTGCTCGATAGGTTTTACATAAAGCATTTTTACGCCAAAAAGAATCGCTCCGAGAACGTCGGTGTATATCTGATCTCCGACAGCGGCCATTCTTTTTTTAGGAAGTCCCATTTTTTTCGCTGCCTCCCTAAAGCCCTTTGTCAAGGGCTTTCTTCCCTCGCTTACAAACTCCAGTCCCAGCATATCCGCAAAAGGCCGAACTCTGGGAGGATGATTATTTGAAACGATCATCAGCTTGATATTGCTTTTTTTCATAAGCTCAAGCCATTCTATAACTCCGTCGCCTGGAACTGGATTATCGTGTGTGGTGAGCGTATTATCAAGATCAAGGATAAGTCCTTGGATTCCCATTTTTTTCAGCATTTCCGGCTGAATATCGGTCACTTTTTTGAAAGCAGCCGTAATTATAGATCCCATATTTCCTCCAATATCACCAAAAATCCAAATAAAATCAAGATAAATGAAAAAGCGAACCCATAAAGGCCCGCTTTTATCAGCACGATCAGTCTGCAAGATCAATACTTGCGCTTACGAGCTGCTTCAGACTTCTTCTTGCGCTTTACAGAAGGCTTTTCGTAGTGTTCTCTTTTACGAACCTCAGCGATTACGCCATCCTTTGCACATGATCTCTTAAATCTCTTAAGAGCTGTATCCAAAGACTCGTTTTTACCAACGCGAACTTCTGCCACTTAACTTTCCCTCCCTTATTCAGAGGTTGCCTGGAATACCTCCCAAGCTCTATACTAATCATCCCGCAGGATGCCAGTCAGCATATACCCTGAAAAACAGCAGATATACTTAAAATAATATAATATTATTTTATCATATTTTTTCAGGATTGTCAAGACTTTTTTTCAGACTTTAGAATTTCGTTATTTTGCAACAATGTTAACAAGTTTATTTGGTACATATATCTGTTTAACTATATTTTTGCCTTCAACAGCCTCCTTGATCTTCGGATCATCCATTGCGGAGTCAATAACAGTGTCTTTGTCAGAATCTGCTGCGATATTAAGCTTTGCTTTTAGTTTTCCGTTGACCTGAACGACGATCTCTATTGTCTCGTCCTTACAGAGAGCATCGTCATATGTTACCCAGCCCTGCTCGCTGAGAATTCCGCCGAAAGCATTGTTATATATCTCCTCGGTAATATGAGGAGCAAAAGGATTGAGCATAACGCAGAAAGTACGCAGTTCTTCCTTTGTAATAGCTCCGGCAGCATATATATCATTGATAAGTGTCATCATAGCGGCAATTGCTGTATTGAACTTCATGGCCTCTATATCCTCTGTGACCTTTTTTACGGTTTTGTGGAATTTTGCACCGAGAGTATCGCTGTAACCGTTTTCTTCGGTAAGGATATCCTGTAATCCCCATACCCTGTCAATGAAGCGTTTGCATCCTTTTATGCTTGATTCGCTCCATGGAGCTGCTTTTTCATAATCTCCCATAAAGAGAACGTAAAGTCTGAGAACATCCGCGCCGTATTCGCTGACAACATCATTTGGATCAATTACATTTCCTCTTGACTTAGACATCTTTTCACCATCAGGACCGAGAATAAGTCCCTGAGCCGTTCTTTTGGCGTAAGGCTCCGATGTATTTACATATCCATGGTCAAAGAGGAATTTATGCCAGAAACGGCTGTAGATCATGTGTCTTGTAACGTGCTCCATTCCACCGTTATACCAGTCGACAGGCATCCAGTATTCAAGAGCCTCTTTTGATGCGAATTCCCTGTCATTTTTCGGATCGCAGTAACGGAGGAAATACCATGAAGAACCTGCCCATTGCGGCATGGTATCAGTCTCACGTTTAGCGTTTTTACCGCACTTCGGGCACTTGCAGTTTACATAGCTGTTGATCTTTGCAAGAGGGCTTTCGCCGTCTGTGCCCGGCTCGAAATTTTCAACGGCAGGCAGCCTAAGAGGAAGTTCTTCATAGGGAACGGCAACCATTCCGCAGTCCGGACAATGCACGATCGGAATAGGTTCTCCCCAATAGCGCTGACGATTGAACGCCCAATCCTTCATTTTGTACTGAACGCCCTTTTCGCCGCATTCAAGTCTCTCCAGAATCTCCAAAGCTTTCCCTACAGCATCCTTTTTATTGCTGATTCCGTTAAGTTCGCCGGAATTAATAAGCTCGCCCTCACCGGTGTAAGCTTCCTTAGATATATCGCCGCCTTTGATGACTTCGATTATGTCGATTCCAAACTTTTTTGCAAAGTCGTAGTCTCTTGTATCGTGAGCGGGGACTGCCATAATCGCACCTGTGCCGTAGCCCATCATTACATAATCAGCGATATAGATTGGTATTTCTCTGCCTGTTACTGGATTTACAGCGGTCAATCCCTCTATTTTAACTCCTGTCTTGTCCTTGACAAGCTGCGTTCTCTCAAATTCACTTTTTTTTGCACATTCTGTCCTATAGGCTTCAAGATCGGCATAATTTGAAATGCTGTCTTTGTATTTGCCGATAATCGGATGTTCCGGAGCAATTACCATAAACGTGACTCCGTAAAGTGTGTCAGGGCGTGTGGTATAAATGCGGAGCTGTTCATCTTGCTCTTTTATTGTAAAATTAACAAATGCGCCTGTAGACTTGCCTATCCAGTTCTGCTGCTGGAGCTTTACATTGGGAAGATAATCTACATTCTCCAGTCCCTGGAGGAGCTTATCGGCATATTCTGTAATGCGAAGGTACCATACCTCCTTGGTTTTCTGCACAATGTCACTGTGGCATATATCGCACTTGCCGCCTTGTGAATCCTCATTGGAAAGAACAACCTTGCAGCTTGGACAGTAATTGACAGAGGTCTTGTCACGGAATACAAGACCGTTTTCAAACATTTTCAGGAAGATCCACTGCGTCCATTTGTAGTAACCCTCCTCGGTAGTATCAACGACTCTTGACCAGTCAAAGGAGAAACCGACAGTTTTAAGCTGATTTGTGAACTTTTCAATATTCCTGTCTGTAACGATACGGGGATGAATATTCTCTTTAATAGCCGTATTCTCGGTAGGAAGTCCGTAGGCGTCAAAGCCTATTGGAAAAAGTACGTTATATCCCTCAAGACGCCGCTTTCTGGATACTACTTCTAATCCGGAATACGCCTTGATGTGTCCGACGTGCATTCCATGTCCGGACGGATAAGGAAATTCAACCAGGGCATAGAATTTCTTTTTTGAATGATCGTCATCTGCCCTGAAAGTTTTATGTTCTTCCCAGTATTTCTGCCATTTCGGCTCTATAGATTTAAAATCGTATCTGCTCATTATAATCAATCCTTTGTTTTTATTTTCCTATTTCATCAATGCCCTTGGAAAACTGTTCTTTTACATCAGAGTTTGTGCAAAGAATTGCCGCGGCTCCGAGGTCAATGATTCCTTCAATAAGGTATATCCAGTTGTTGCTTATATTTGAGATATTATCCGGCAGATGAACAAGCACAATCAATGCAAGAAGTGCCGCAACAGCGTAATTTCCGTATTTCAGACCAATTATTGCCAGAATAAAGGCGGCTGCACCAATAAGCAGCGTAAGAATATCCAAACCTCCGCCCATAATCATATTGAGCACAAGCTTGATGAATTCATAAACTCCCACTGCAATACCTATCGTCATTCCTTTTTGATTATTTGGATTCATCATTCATTCTCCTTTACTAACAGCCTGCTGATGTCAAGCTGTTCGCCGTCGGCCCAAAGACCCTCAAGCTTATAGAAGTCTCTGGTATCCTTATAAAAAATGTGGATAATAATATCACCGTAATCAAGAACGATCCAGGTATTGCCCGTATCGGCTTCTCGCCTCAGTGGTTCGATTCCTCTCTGGGAAAGCTGGAACTCCGTCTCGTCTGCAAGAGTTCGCGCATGAGTGTTGCTTGTTCCGTTTACAATAACAAAATATTCAGCAAGTATCGTAAGATCGGCAATTTTTATTGCCTGTATATCCTCGCCTCTCTTGCTGTCGAGAGTCTTTATGATAAGCTCAAGTTTTTCCTGCTGTGTCATACTTTCACCTTTCCGTTTTATTGCACCTTATTGGGATCGCGGGCTGGAGATTTGCCCTCCAGCAGATCGTCAAAGGCGGCAGTTTTATCGTCATAATTATTATAGTTATGCTCGGTTATATATTCTACGATAGCCGTATCGCCGTAACCGGTCAGGGGATTCTGATATGGCCTGTAGTATTCATTAAGAAGCTCTATAGTCTCTTGTTTATGAATGGAGTAGATAGAGTACCCCACACCGTCAGAGCCTATATAAGGGGCGTCGTTGGTAGTGGCTTCTCCGGGAAGCAAATGCACTCGAATATTCTCCATTGCCAATGTGCTGCAAAAATCTGCAAGACGTGTCAGATCAACGACCATCATATCAGTAGCAATAAGCTCTCTGTTCATGACCTCGTTGATGTAATCCTTAAGTTTACTTTTACCCTCAGTCTTGGCAATATCCATAAGCTTCTTCATTGCTGCCGCCATAAAGCGCTGCTGATTCTGCATGCGTCCTATGTCTCCCTCAAGCCAGCCGTAGCGGTATCTGATAAACCACTCCGATTGTTCTCCTGTAAGTGTTGTCGTACCGGCTTCAATAGTTTTTCCGGCTTCATAATGGATCGGTTCGTCCAGGGTGATCGGTATTCCTCCCACCATATCCACCATTTCCGGTATATCGGTAATATATGTGGTTATATAAGCGTCAATAGGTATTCCGAAATTCTGCTGAACGGCATCTACAACACGCTGAATTGGCACATCTGCATACTGCGGATCGCCGCATGAATAGACGCTGTTAAATTTTGTATTGGGAGCACTTGTAAAGTCCGGAACAGCCGTATCTCTGGGAATCTGAAGAATATTCAGCGCGCCGCCTCTTAAATCAAACTGACATATCCATATAACGTCCGTATTTAGACTCTCCACATCAAATCCAAGGAAAAGGACGGTATATTGTCCCTCGATCCACTGCTCCATAAAGTCGAGTCCGTCGTCATAGTCATGAGAAAGAACATCTGTATTAATATTTACATCTATTCTTTCATTGGATTTATCAAGTTCTCCCTCAATATATACAAGAGGCTGCTTTCGTTTGACAAAATATGTGAGAATAGATACCTTCTCTCTGATCCCCTTCTTATCCCACCACATGATGGGCATTGTGAGTACCATTGTTATAATTACTGCCAGACTTGCAATAACAGAAACAGTTTTTACAATTACGTTTCTTTTGGATTTTTCACCATTTTTTCCATTTTCGGCAGTTTTGCCGTCATTGCCTTCCGGAAGTTTTCTTTGTATCGGTGTGCCGTCACGGCGGCTGATATAAGGATTTTCTGTGTCCGCTTCATATCTTCCATGATGTTCTCCGGACGGGACTGCTTCATACTTTCCATGATATTCTTCTCCGGACGAAGCTTCGTGAGCGCCTCTGTAATGGTTTGAAGTGTCTTCTTCTATAGTTTTCTGAAGCTGATTGGTTGGGGGGGCTTCATGCAGACCGTGGTATGCTCCCTGAACTTCTCCTGCCGTTCTGCCGGTATCTACTCTTTTAAGTGTTCTCAGCGGCCTTGGACGGCCTGAAGAAATGCTTTCTTCGTTTAAAATATCTTCCGTTTTTTCATTCTTATTCATTTGAGCCCTCTTTTCAAATTGCCGCTGTTTTTTTCTTCTCTGTGCAGCCTTGTGTAAAAGTTATAGCCTTCTGCGGTACAAATCGGGATAAGTCCTCCCTTTTTGACGACGGATTTTATAGAGTAAGCAAAAGCTTCCAGCATCGCTTCATTAAGACTTGAATATGAAAGCTTCCGCATTCTGTCAACATCCTTGTAATCTCTGTCAGCGGAAATAAGATCGCCAAGATAGACGATCTCCTCCAGTCTTGACATCCCGGCTCGGCCCACAGTATGGAAACGGACTGAATTAAGTATATCTATATCTTCAATGCCGAATTCCGTTTTTATAAAGCTGGCTCCGGCAATTGCATGCCATAAAGAGCGCGTTTCAAGTTCCTCCCGGCAGACCGTAAAGCTGCACTGCTCCACAAGCTCTTTTTGCTCACTGTCAGGAAGCTCTTTGCATATATCATGAAGAAGTCCGGCAAAGTAGGCTTTGTCAGGATCCTCGCCGTATTTAAGAGCAAGCTTTCTGCATTCAGATGCCACGTTAAGCGAGTGATTATATCTTTTAGCAGAAAGATGGGCTTTAAGATATTTTTTCTTTTCATCGGGATTGTAATGCAATTTCTTTTCACCTCTAAATGA
The DNA here is from genome assembly GCA_910579835.1 of uncultured Ruminococcus sp. GTDB lineage: Bacteria > Bacillota > Clostridia > Oscillospirales > Ruminococcaceae > Ruminococcus. Next base: position 44,988 of record CAJTWQ010000007.1, on the reverse strand, counting down.
ATATAATCCCCTCATAGTAATATATTGTACTACATTTTTGTCAAGATAGCAAGAGATTTTCTCATTTTTTGCAATTTTTTTTCTGATTTCCGTGGATGAGATCTCAATCGGAGGGCGGCTGCTGATAAAAATATGGCCAAATTTTTGCAGTTTACGCCTCTTTTTGTGCAGATCCTCCAAATCGCCGTTTCTTCTTGACACGACACATAGGGAGACATTTCTCAGGATTTCCTCAAAGCAGAACCATTTGTCAAAGTAAAGAAGCATATCGCTTCCCACCAGGAGAAAAAGCTCATCCTCCGGAAAAAGTTTTCGGAAATATCTTATGGTATAAACCGAATAACTCACTCTGTCATTTTCAAGTTCATAGGAGCTTGCCTGCAGCTTTTCACTTACCATGCAGGCCAGTCGGAGCATCTCCAGTCTGTCCGTATCGGAAGCATATTCGTCATCGGAGCGATGGGGAGATTTCTTTGAAGGTACTAAATATACCTTATCCAGTCCGAATTCCTCCGCTGCCGTCAAGGCGAGATAAATATGTCCGTTATGAACAGGATTAAAGCTTCCGCCGTAGATCCCTATTTTCATGCCTTATATATTCCCATATCTTCGTTAGTCTTTTCTATGGTTTGAATTATGTTGATTTCCCGATTAAAGTTCTTATATAACCTGTATAATTTTGAAAAAATATACATAGGCATCCACCTTCTTTCAACTAAAGTATATCATATCTTTCTCAAATAATCAAGCATTTTCAGAATATTTCTAATCATAAGGTTAAATGCCTGAAGACATATTCCGAGTATTGCAGACGGTATCGATTTTATTCCGAAGCTATTATATATCGGAACAGATTGACAAATCAGAGTTAATGAGCTATAATACAATAAAACATTATGCTGAATATATGGAGGAAAATATGATTATAAACAATGCCGGATACAACCACTGCCATGATTCTGATTTTAAGATAGAACGCCCCGACGGCAGCGGAGACAATCTTCTTCTGCTTTTGAAAACTGATTCTGTGTTCACTCTTGACGGAAAAGATGTACTGGTTCCGGCAAACTCCTTTTTTATCTACGGCAAGGGAACTCCTCAGTTTTACCGCTGCGTTCCGAATCATATATTTGCTAATGACTGGATCCATTTTGAGTTTGAAGAAGGAGAGGAAGAGGAATTTTTTTCATTGGGGCTGACTTATGACACGCCAGTCGGCATGGGCGACATAAGTATGCTTAGTTTTTTTGTGAAAATGATCGCTTATCAGCATTATTCTCATAATCTGCATAGGGATAAAAGCATTAGATATTATATGTTTCTTCTTTTTAATGATGTAAGTGAGCATCTCTGTCCCGGAATTGCTGTCCGGTCGGAAAACTATTACGAAATGCTTTCTACGATCCGAAGCAAGATTTATGCAGAGCCGCATATACACCGAAATATTGACTATGCGTCCCATGAAGTAAGAATGGGGAGGTCTAACTTTCAAAGGTTATATAAGAAATACTTCGGCATTACCTTTAATCGCGATCTGATATGCAGCCGCATCCAGCATGCAAGGCTTCTTCTTACGAAAACTGATTTAAATGTATCGGATATTGCTCAGAAATGCGGTTATTCTTCCTATGCTCATTTTGAAAGACAGTTTCGGAAAGAAACCGGCATGGCTCCAATACGGTTTCGCAACACCGGCAGTCAAAAATAAGAACCTGTTTTCACATATATAGAATCGCTGAAAACTGTATAAAATAATCCTTATATATATGGAAAAAAATCTTTAAGAAAAAATTAAAAAAACAGTGGAATTTTTCCGTGGGATATGGTATAATTGATTTTAAATGGTGTAATTTGCATTGATCTGCATATTTAACCTTTGTATTATACTGTCCGACAAAAAATGCGGCAGATGTATATTTTTGAGGAGGCCTGTACATGAAAAAGGTGCAACTGACAGAAACCGTGCTGCGTGATGCCAATCAGTCGCTGATGGCAACACGACTTCCTTATTCGGATTATGAGGATATTCTTTCCGATATGGATAAAGCAGGTTATTATTCAATCGAATGCTGGGGAGGAGCTACATTTGACTCCTGTCTGCGCTATCTTAATGAGGATCCGTGGGAGAGACTGCGAAATCTGAGAAAGCATCTTCCGAAAACAAGACTTCAGATGCTGCTTAGAGGTCAGAATCTTCTGGGCTATAAGCACTATCACGACGACGTTGTAGAAAAGTTCATCGAGCTGTCTATCAAGAACGGTATCGACGTTATCCGTATCTTCGACGCACTTAATGATTTCAGAAATATCGAAACGGCTCTGAATGCCACAAAGAAATATGCTTCACAGCGGACGATCGCTTCTGGTTGTATTTCATATACCCAGAGTCCTGTACATACTGTTGACAAGTACATTGAAATGTGCAAAGAACTTAAGACAATGGGATTTGATACGATTTGTCTCAAGGATATGGCGGGAACAATGTCACCCTATGAGGCTGAGCATCTTATAAAGGGCATCAAGGATGCTATTGGCGATATGACGCTTATACTTCATACTCACTGTACTACCGGAATGGCTTACATGACTATCGCAAAGGCTATTGAATCGGGAATCGATGTTATTGACACGGCTTGTTCCGCATTCTCCGGCGGAACGTCACAGCCCTCAACTGAGACAATGTTCTATGCTCTTCAGCAGTACGGAATAGAGACAGGTCTTAATGAGGATGTAATCAACAGAGTAAATGATTTCTTCAAGCCGGTCAAGCAGAAGTATATTGACAACGGTCAGCTTAATCCCAAAAGTCTTAACACCGATGCGCAGGCTCTTGTTTACAAGGTTCCGGGGGGAATGCTTTCAAACATGATTGCGAATCTTACCGATATGCACGCTATGGACAAGTTTGATGCAGCTCTTGCCGAAATTCCGAAGGTTCGCGCTGATCTGGGATATCCTCCGCTTGTAACGCCGCTTTCACAGATGGTCGGAAATCAGGCTGTAACAAACGTTCTTATTGGTGAGCGCTATAAAAATATTTCTAAGGAAGTAAAGAATTACATCAAGGGCGAGTATGGAATTGCTCCGGCTCCTATTGACGCAGAGCTTTCAAAGAAAGTCCTCGGTGATGACAAGCCTGTTGACTGCCGTGACGAGGATAAAAAGCGCACAGGTGAGGATTTCAAGGCTGCCAAAGAAGCTTTGGGCGATCTCTGCCGCTGCGAGGAGGATATAATGAGCTACATCTGTTATCCTGACCAAACGGTCAGCTTCCTTAAAAACCGCAAGGCTCAGGAGGAAAATGAAGCAGTTTACACCATTGAGGAAATGTAAGGAGGCTGCTGTATGTTAGATGAAAATAGTACATTTGATATCGAAACATTTGATACAGATGGTGAAATTGGAATTATAGGCGGCGCAGGTGAACCTACAGCTAGATTTATCATGCAAAGTCTTGCAGAAAATTCAGAGGAAACTACTGAGATGACTACGGCAGAGAATGCTCCGAAAAACGCTAAGGACATGAGCGTTGCCGATGCCGGAGTAACAGCCGTGTTTGGATATGCCGTGGTTTTTGCCGGTCTTGTTGTCCTGATGATCGTTCTTTATTGTACCGGAGCAATTTTTAAATCCAAGGATGCAAAGGCAAATGCCGCAAAGGAAACTCAGGCAAAATCGGAAGCAAAGAACGCACCAGCCGCACCTGTTGCTGAGAAGCCTGTCGCCCCCGGTTCAGCCGGTCACGTAAAGCTTTTTGATGTTCCGGATAAGGAAGCCGCAATGATAATGGCTATCGTTGCCGATAAAATGCAGAAGCCCCTTAACGAGCTTCACTTTATTTCAATTAAGGAGGTTAAGTAACCATGAAGTATAAAGTTACACTTAACGGTAAAACATACGAGGTTGAGGTTGAACACGGCAAAGCAGTCCTCCTTGACGAATACGAGGCTCTTGCACCTGCACAGGCTGTTCCTGCACCTGTTGCTGCGCCTGCCGCTGTTCCGGCTGCCGCACCTGCGCCTGCCGCTCCGGTAAATCTTGCCGCCGGCGAGACGGTTTCATCACCCATGCCCGGAAATATTATCAGAATAGACGTTAAACAGGGCGATTCAGTCAAGGCTGGACAGATTCTTGTAATTCTTGAAGCTATGAAAATGGAAAATGAAATTGTCGCACCCAAGGACGGCACTGTTGCACAGGTTGTCACAAGCAAGGGTTCTGTTGTTGACACAGGAGCGCCCCTGGTTGTTATAGCTTAAGGAGGGCAGGATATGGATATTCTTGAAACCCTTAAAACTTTATGGAACGATTCAGGTTTCCATAGCTTTTTCGTGAACGAGGGCTGGAAGAATCTTATCATGATAGCTATTTCATGCGTTCTTCTTTACCTTGGTATCAGGAAAAAGTTTGAACCGCTGCTTCTTGTAGGAATTGCTTTCGGCTGTCTGCTTGTAAATCTTTCCTACTTCGGAAGCAGCTCTACAGACGCTCTTTATCATATGAATCTTTGGGATCAGTTCCTTATAGATCATAATTACGGAAATATACTGAAAGACGGAGGTCTGCTCGATATTCTCTACATAGGCGTTAAAACGGGAATTTATCCGTCGCTCATATTCATGGGCGTCGGCGCTATGACCGATTTCGGGCCTCTTATTTCAAACCCCAAGAGCCTTCTCCTCGGAGCTGCCGCACAGATGGGCGTATTCCTTGCATTCTTCGGCGCTGTGCTTCTTGGATTCGACGGAAACGCCGCCGCATCTATCGGAATTATCGGCGGTGCGGACGGACCTACGGCTATTTTCCTTACATCAAAGCTCAAACCGGAGCTTCTCGGACCTATTGCAATAGCCGCTTATTCGTACATGGCACTTATCCCTATGATACAGCCTCCGCTTATGAGACTTCTCACCACAGAGAAGGAGCGTAAGGTGAAAATGGAACAGTCCCGTATGGTATCAAAGACAGAGAAGATCATCTTCCCGATCATCGTTGCTCTGTTCGTAATTCTTCTTCTCCCCTCCACAGCCCCTCTGGTAGGATGCCTTATGCTGGGAAATCTCTGGAGAGAATGCGGAGTTACTGAAAGACTTTCAGATACCGTTCAGAACGCTCTGATGAATATTGTAACTGTTTTCCTCGGAATTTCAGTGGGCGCAACTACTGTTGCATCACGTTTCCTTTCATTGGAGACTATTAAGATAGTCGTTCTCGGACTTACAGCATTCTGCTTCTCCACTGTAGGCGGATTGCTTGTCGGCAAGCTCATGTATAAACTCACAGGCGGCAAGGTAAATCCTCTTATCGGTTCTGCCGGAGTTTCAGCAGTTCCTATGGCTGCACGTGTTTCGCAGATAGAGGGACAGAAAGCTAACCCCTCAAACTTCCTCCTTATGCATGCTATGGGACCGAACGTTGCCGGAGTTATTGGCTCTGCAATTGCAGCAGGATTCCTCCTTGCAGTATTTAAGTAATCGGAATTTTTTTAAAATACCGGATTCCTGTCAGGAGTCCGGTTATTTTTTTGACATTTATTTATGATTATTATATAATTATACAAAGGAGATAATTATATGTATACTGATAAAAATGAATATATAGCTGCCGGAAATGAAATACATAAATATATTGCTTCGTATAAAGAAGGTCAATATGAGCCGGAGTTACAAGAACAGGAAAAACAAGTCGGTTATGATCGTTAAAGATAAAAGCAGTAGATTTGGGAAACGAATGGCGTCTAAAGCTGCCCGCAGAGCAGATGATGTTGCTAACGGACGTAATTTTCGTGAGCATTATTGCAGTTGGAATATTTGTGAATACCGATTCATAGAACCTCGGTATACCGCCGTTAAATTCAGGAAGAAATATTATGACGAAAACGATAAGTATTTCAAGTGGTATCGTAATGACTTCAAAACATGGAAGGAAGTGTATAGGGGCTATCTTAAATATGGCAGGATAAAATAATTTTAAAATCTCCTCACACATGTCAGCTTTGTATATAGCATTGTCATACAAATTAAAGATTTGTGACACTGCTTATTTTAGGCAGACTTTTTGTTCGAACTTTGAAATACGCACGCACCAAGATTTTAATCAGTCTCTAAGAAACAGAACAGCCCGAAAGAAATATTATTCTTTCAGGCTGAGATTTTACCGCTGTATCGTATTACTTGCTTATTCCGTATGTATCACGATATTCAAGCATTTTATCGAGATATTCCTTGCCGGGAACGATACCATTTCTGATAGCATCGATAATATCCTCCATTGTTACAATAGGATAAACAGTAACGCCGAAGTCACGCTTTACCTCTTGAACGGCTGAAAGCTCGCTTGTTCCCTTTTCCATGCGGTCAACTGTGATAACCATTCCTGTAACGTTAACATTTGCGGCAGATTTTAATTTCGGCATAGATTCACGGAGAGCCTTTCCCGATGTCATAACATCGTCAATTATAACGACCTTTTCATCGTCCGTGAGTGTCTTTCCGACAAACATACCGCCCTCGCCGTGATCCTTGGCTTCTTTACGGTCAAAGCAGTAGGAAACGTCAATGCCGAATTTATTGCTGAGAGCAACAACAGCCGATACAGCCAGAGGAATTCCTTTATAAGCAGGTCCAAAGAGTGTATCGACAGAAACGTTATTTTCATGAATGCATTCTGCATAGTATTCGCCGAGCTTTGCAAGCTGAGCGCCTGTTTTGTAGTTTCCGCAGTTGATGAAATAAGGGGCTTTTCTGCCGCTTTTCAGCGTGAATTCACCAAATGTAAGAACGCCGCAGTCAACCATAAATTTAATAAAGCTTTCTTTGTAAGTCATGTTTGTACCTCCAGGATTTTTATATATACTATTATACTTCATTTTGGGAACTTTTGCAAGTAAAAAATATAAAAAAAGAAAAAAGCCTTGCAAAATTATAAAAAAAGAGGTATAATAATCATGTAGAAGAATTTCGGGTTTTCCGTTCAGCGTGAGGAGAGAATATGGCAAAAAAGAGAACTGTACAGCATATTTCAAGCAAAAAGCGAAGCCGCCCAAAGGTGAAATTTAATTTCGGCGTTTTTCTGGTAATATTTATACTGTCCTTTGCTTCCTGCTTTGGACTGTATATGGCGGCTGCAAATCTTCAGGACGATTTTCTTGACGATAAATCCAATAATAAAATTGTTGTTCAGGAACAGCCCGGAGGCGATACTTCAAATGAAACACCGACAGCTAATGCTTCGGTTCCGGAAGGAGAAACGTCCGCGCCTGCACCAGGATCTGTTGTAAATCCAGTTCCTCAGTCTGAAGCGGTAGATATTTCCTATTTTGACAGCTGTTGCCTTGTCACTGATTCTACTCTTCTTGCAATGGGAGAGCATACGTCTTTTGATGATGTTATCGGAAGTTCCGAGCTTAGCGCTTCCGGATGCCGTGATGTGCAGGTGGATTCGGAGTATGGAACGATCAAAGTTTACGAGATCATGCAGTTCAAAAAACCTTCGGTTTTATATCTAATGCTGGGCAGCGATATTGGCGTAGTTTCTGTTGATGATATGATAAGCAGCTATACGTCTCTTGTGAACGATCTGCACGGTTATCTGCCGGATATGAAGATCTATATTATGCAGCTTCCTCCGGTGATATACGATACTGAAACCGTTACCAACGATCTTATCAATCAGTATAACGATCGTCTGCTTGATGTTGCAAAGAGTACGGGAGTATACTGTATAGATACCAATACGGCTCTTAAAGCTACAGCGGAAGGCAGACTGGCAGATGAATACTGGGATTCTGAAAATGCCGCTTTATCCAAAGCGGCATATGAGAAAATCAGTGATTATATAAGGACTCATACAGCTGTTTAGTTCTTGAGGTGCACTACTATATATTGTGGTGCACTTTTTTGAACTTTTATTAATAATGATTAACGTGATATAGCCAAAATACAATTTATTAAAAGATATTTAGGCGAATGTGTTGAGAAAATGATTGAAATTGGCACTTTTAATTGTTATAATATACAATTGACATATGCTCTTATATGGGGTATACTTATATAGAACCATTGAAAGAGAGATACAATATATAGTACAGGAGGTACGGTTGAATGATAATTCATATTGTTAAAAGGGACGGCAGAAAAGTTCCTTTCAATATAGAAAAGATTGCAAATGCTATTTTCAGAGCGGCTCAATCCTGCGGCGGAACAGATCTTAATACTGCAATGGATGTTGCGGCTGAGGTTTGCAGGGTGTACGAGGAGGAAAATCCCGGAAGCATTCCTACTGTTGAAGAGATACAGGATCTTGTCGAAAAAATACTTATCGAAAAAGGTCATGCAAAGACTGCAAAGGCGTATATTCTCTATCGCTATGAGCGCACGCGCTCACGGGAGATGAAGACAAATCTTATGTGCGTGCTAAATGAGCTTACTTTCAGTTCTGCAAAGGACAGCGACATCAAGCGGGAAAATGCTAATATTGACGGTGATACCGCGATGGGAACAATGCTTAAATACGGCTCTGTTTCCGCAAAGGAATATTATGAGATGTACGTTCTGGAGCCTAAACATTCAAAGGCGCACCGCGAAGGCGATATTCACATTCATGACCTCGATTTCTATACGCTGACTACAACCTGTGCCCAGATAGATCTTAAAAAGCTTTTTACAAACGGCTTCTCCACCGGTCACGGGTATCTTAGAGAACCGAACGATATATCAAGCTATTCCGCTCTTGCCTGTATTGCGATTCAGTCAAATCAGAACGATCAGCACGGCGGTCAGAGCATACCTACCTTTGATTATGCTATGGCGGACGGAGTAAGGAAAACATACGCCGCACGATACTCTCAGAACATTGCCAGAGCGCTTTCATTGTATATCGGTATGGAGGACGAATTTGAAATATCAAAAGCGATAAGAGGCGAAATTAAGGAGAAATATGATCTCATTCCCGTTCTTGCAAACGATAACGGTTATCAGGAAAAGGAAGCCGAGCTTCTTCTGAAATATGCTTCGGCTGAAAGAATTGCCGATATTCAGAAATTTGCAGTTAAAAATGCCGTAAAAGAAACCGACCGTGCCACATATCAGGCTATGGAGGCTCTTATCCATAACCTTAACACTATGAACAGCCGTGCCGGCGCTCAGACTCCGTTCAGTTCAATAAATTATGGCACGGATACTTCTCCTGAAGGAAGAATGGTTATAAAAAATGTACTTCTTGCTCAGGAGGCAGGTCTTGGAAACGGTGAAACGCCTATTTTCCCGATACATATATTTAAGATCAAGGACGGAATCAATTACAACCCTACTGACCCTAATTATGATCTTTTTAAGCTTGCATGCAGAGTTTCTGCAAAGAGACTTTTTCCTAACTTTTCATTTATTGACGCGCCATATAATCTGAAATACTACAAGGAGGGCAATCCCGATACTGAAATCGCATATATGGGATGCCGTACGCGAGTTATCGGAAATACTTATGACCCTGACCGTGAAATCGTTACAGGCAGGGGAAATCTCAGTTTTACATCAATAAATCTTCCGCGTCTTGCTATCAAGGCGGATCATAATGTCGGACTTTTCTTCGATATGCTTGAAAGCATGATGGATCTTGCTATAGCTCAGCTTGTTCATCGGTTTAAGATACAGTGCCAGAAGCGTGTGAGAAACTTCCCTTTTCTTATGGGACAGGGTATCTGGATAGACTCGGACAAACTTTCTCCCGATGATACGATAGGTGAGATACTTAAACACGGAACCCTTTCTGTAGGCTTTATCGGACTTGCCGAATGTCTTAAAGCTCTTATCGGCGCACATCACGGCGAAAGCGAGGATGCCCGTGAGCTTGGCATGGAGATAGTTACTGCCATGAGAAACCGAATTGATGAAGAATCCAAGAGGACAGGCCTCAATTTCTCTCTTTTGGCAACTCCTGCCGAGGGGCTTTCCGGACGATTTGTCCGAATGGACGCTAAGAAATACGGTATTATCGAGGGCGTGACCGACCGTGATTATTATACAAATTCTTTCCATGTTCCGGTTTACTATCCTATCAGCGCATTTGAAAAAATCAGGATCGAGGCTCCTTATCATGAGCTTACAAACGCCGGTCATATCAGTTATATCGAGCTTGACGGCGACCCATTGGAAAATCTTGCCGCCTTTGAGAAAATTGTACGCTGTATGAAAGAATCAGGTATAGGCTACGGTGCAATTAATCATCCTGTTGACCGTGATCCCTGCTGCGGATATACTGGAATAATTGGTGACACTTGTCCATGCTGCGGCAGAAAAGAGCATGCCGGCGCAGTCGCTTTTGACAGGATACGTCGTATTACGGGCTATCTTGTAGGAACTCTGGATCGTTTCAACAATGCAAAGCGAAGCGAGGAAAGCGACAGAGTAAAGCACAATGCATAAGGTGATAATATGGAGTTAAGAATAGCCGGAACTGTCAACGATTCGATTGTTGACGGTCCCGGAATACGGTTTGCCGTATTTACTCAGGGCTGTCCCCATAACTGTGAGGGCTGTCATAATCCGCAGACGCATGATTTCAGCGGCGGAACGCTTGCTGATACTGATGAAATATTAAAAAAGATAAAGGAAAATCCGCTTCTTGACGGAGTGACTTTCAGCGGAGGAGAGCCGTTTTGCCAGGCGGAGGCTCTTGCCTGCCTCGGAAGACAGATCAGAGCATTGGGCATGAACGTTGTTACCTATACGGGTTATACATTTGAAACTCTTTTTAATGAAAGAGGAAAAAACCATTGGGGTGAACTGCTGGAAGCAACTGATTTTCTTATTGACGGTCCGTTTATTCTTGCACGCAGGGATTGGAATATCAGGTTCAGAGGCAGCTCAAATCAGCGGTATATAGACTGTCAGCTAAGTCTTGCGGAGGGAAAAGCAATTGTATGCGAACCATAGGCGCTTATCAAAATAAAAAAGCGAGTCTGAAACCATATCAGACTCGCTTTTTTATATATACTAAACGCTATTGCTCTATTTGCAATAGCGTTTAGTATATATAGGCTCATAATTTCTTCTCAGATGTTTGATAATACTGTCGGGAGCTGAATTGTCTGTTTGAATGTCATAGGATTTGCCGCCGCCGATAAGCAGTTTTTTATCCAGACTGCTGGCATCCATAAGATAGCGAATCATATTTTCCGGGCATGAATTTTTGTTATAGATTTTTATATAGCTGAATCCGCTGTATTCGTCGGAAGGGAAGCAAAGTATGCGAAAGCGTTTTCCGAATCCCTTTTCCAGCATTTTATTATAGAGACTGCATACACGTTTCGTTTCGTCTATGAGCATTATATAAATAGGTTTGTCACTTTCGTAAGGCTCTCTTTTTATGTAATTGCGGTAGGGGGAACGCTTCAGTGTGCGAAATATTTCTTTTTCCGCAGGATTGATAAGTTCACGGTAATAGATTATCATGATATCATCGCAGAGAGCGCTTATAAAGCAGTTCATGCCTTCGTCGCGGACAGTTCCGACAATTTCGCTGCATGATTCGTTTGATATTACATATGCGTTGAGAAAAGTGTTTTCATTTATATCATACAGAGCTGCTCCTCCCATGACAATAACAGGCATATTAAGGTTTATTCCTTCAAGTGGTTTAATTACGCTGGCTGGAGTCCGTGTGGTAGCGACGGTAAATTTCATGCCTCGTTCGATCATTTTGTTGATTTCGACCTTTGAATAGGAAGAAAGTTCTCCCTTTACCGGAGTGAGCATATCATCGAGGGATACTGCAAACAAGCAGTCGTTAACTCTTTTTCGGGGAAGTTTTACAGAATTGACTGCAATGCCCACGATAATACCGGTCAGCGTATCCGTCACACGGTTAAAAACAAAAATATACGGATTTGGATCGGTAAGATGATTTACTGCTATACTTAGAAATACAACGCAGGAAAAGAAAGATGAGCTTTGCTTTTTCAAAAGAACCGTTGAGTAAAGCACCGGAATTATAAACAGTACGTTGAGGATATATCCCGGAAGCTTGTTGTAAATGTGAAATACATAGATCTCAAGCAGTATAGCAGCAAGACCGAAGGCGGCGCCAATAAGTGTGCCCGTGACCCGCTGGCCTGCCATAGTGATAGTTTTTCCTGTGTAGGGTTGTATGCACCATACTGCGGCGATCATGGAATAGAACGGAATGCCTGTCATGCCCCTCATGAAATAGATGAGATAGCAGAAAAGTACACCTATGGCAGATTTTATTATTCTCTGTCCGATATGCGGGAATTTAGTTTTTTTCATTATAGAAAGCTCCTTTCGCTTTGAACAGCAGAAATATTATAACATAATTTCCGCAGAAATTCAAGGAGACCGTTTATGATTTTCGAAAAATATTGTAGCACTACAATTTTCCCGCGCAAAATATGTAATATATAGTTGATTTTTTGTAAGAGATATGATATTATTAATAAAAATGGGAGGTATAATATATATGATAAAAATTGCGATTGTAGATGATGAGGAAGTAATGCTGAGAAAGGTCACACGGATCATTAACGAAGGATTTAACCAGGAAAAAACGATCCGAACCTATAATAAGAGCACAGATTTTTTTAAAGATGAAGAGAAGTTTAATTTTGACGTAGTTTTTCTTGATATTGATATGCCCGATATTACCGGATTTGAGCTGGCAGAGGTACTTAAATCTGTAGATAACGAAATAACGATTATATTTGTTTCCAACATGGAACATCTTGTTTTTAAAGCATTTGAATATCAGCCATTCAGATTTATCAGAAAGGACACCGCTGATGAAGATGTCATTTCCGCACTGAATGCTTACATGAAAGAAATTGATTCTACAAAAGATTATTTCATATTTCAAACAAACGATTATGAGCTGAAAGTTCTTGCAAATGATATTATTTATTTTGAAAGTATGGGACATGATATTTATATGAAAACGGCAACGGATTATTTTAAGCTTAAACGCAGCGAAACAAAAGCTAATAACATGCAGAAGTTATCTCAGAGGTTTGAAGCCAAGGGTTTTGTTCGTGTTCATAAAAGTTATTTGCTTAATTGCAAATATATATTTGTAATAAACAGGACTGCTGTTGTTTTAAAAAATAATGATATTATAAGAATCAATCCTCATAATGCCAATGAAATAAAATCTAAGTATCAAGAGTATCTTATGTCGGAGAAATAAAATGAAATATGTAATTGAAGAATTTTATAACGTTATTGAGGCTGTTTTAATTACCGGATTTATATCAATGTATTTTGATCTTAAGACTGACGTTTTGAAAGCCAGAGGATTAATTGTTTCATTTGGACTGGTATTAATGGGTAATACTCTGACTACTATATTTAATCCGCCGTTATTTTTAATTTTATTCATAGTGGTAGTTTTAGTTTTAACTATACTTGAACGTTTCTATCAAGGAAGCTTATTGGAACATCTGCTTATTGCTATTATATCATTTTTATTGATTATTTTAACTGATATGCTGGTATTTACAATAATGAGTAATTTATTTGACATAGAATATTCTAAACTTGTACATGATAATAGCTTACTGCGTTTTATGACCGTTATAACCACAAAAACGTTATATTTAATCATTGTAATCATTATTATTTCATTTAAACGTAAATACTCTTTTTTATTGCATCGAATAGAAGGTATTGTAATGTCGCTGACATTACTGGTCTCTATAAGTCTGATGTTAATTTTTAGAAATATAATTTATCATGCTACAGAAAGAAATTATAATATTTTTCTTTTTGTTGTTTTGTGTTTACTTTTTATTAATATATGTCAATACTATACAATGATATACATAAGTAAAAAAAATATATCTGAACAGAAATTGTCATTATTAAAAATGCAGGTAGAGATGCAGGAAGAAAATATTCAAAACCTTAAAGAAAAGTATGACGAAACTTCGAAGCTGAGGCATGATATTAAGAATTATCTTTCTTGTTCATTGGAAATGGCTGAACACGGTGATATTGAAGAATTGATCAATTATTTGAAAACAATAACAGAAAAGCGCGTTTACGCAGCTTCAAATTATTATAATGCTAAAAGAAAGGTAATCGGCGCTGTAGTTAATTCAAAATTGGGAGAAGCTGAAAACAAGGGCTTTCATATAAAATGCCTGATAACTGATGAAATGGACAGTATTCCGGACATAGACATCGGAATCATGCTTGCGAATCTTCTTGACAATGCGATTGAAGCTTGTGAGAAAAATAAAGGAGAATCAGATATATCGCTGAAAACATGGAGCAGCGCCGGATATTATTGTCTTGAAATTAACAACACAGTGGAAATGGATATTTTATCATGTAATCCTCATCTTGCAACTGTTAAAAAGGATAAAAAAATTCATGGAGTAGGATTAAAGTCCGTAAGAGATATAATTGATAAATATGACGGAATGATAAATTTTGAGCAAAAATCCAACAAATTTTGTGTATATGCTTCTTTGAAAAGACAAAATATTTAGCAAATTCGTGCATTTTATGCCATAAATGTGCAGTTTACGACAAAGTATTGAATTTTTCTTAATATGGAGCTATAATTAATTTAGGTGATGGAAATGATTTCATACTTGAGTAAATCCATAGCTCTTTTTTTACACAAAAATAATATTATCAATAATGAGAGATTACCTGTTTGCGAATACGGATTTGAATTAATTATCGCTACAATTTTAGGATTCGCTCTTGTACTACTATCAGGAGTTATTCTTGGTGAAGTTGCATCATCAATAATATTTTATGTATTGTTTGTTTGTGTTAGAATGTTTACCGGCGGCTATCATGCAAAAACTCATTTTAAGTGCAAAGCAACATTATTGGTCTGTTGTCTTTTTGTGCTTGTGGGTTCAAAACTGTCAGCTGAATATGAGCATCCATTCTGGCTGATTATCTCCTGTGTATTGTTATACTTAATAACAGTGCTATTATACGCTCCGATTGAGCATATAAATGCTCCGTTAACGGATGATCTGAAAAAACGCAATCGTAAAATATCAATTATTATGGCAATGGCGTTAACCGCAGTAAATATTTGTAGTTACTGGTATTTAAAAAAATTTACAGTAGTTTCATCTCTCACACTATTTGTTGTTGCATTATTAATAATTTGTCCTAAACTTCAGGAAAGGAGGAAGAAGATTCATGAAAAAAATGACGGAGAAGCTTCTTAAGGCAAGCGCTAAGATAAGCGAAAAAATGGCTATCAAATCATGCGGTGCAACATCGTTTGTTGATTCTTATCAGCCCAAGGTTCCGGAAGCTGTAAGAAAGCTGGCTCAGAAGAACGTTAAGTAAGCGACTAATAAATCGCTCCATGTTTTATTTCAGCATGCTTTTCAGACTATCGTTTTCAACGGTAGTCTGTTTTGCTATGTATAACAAAGTTTATCTCCATTCGACATCGTTTTCTCTTTTCAAATGATTCCCTTAGGGTAGGGCGTGCTCAGGGACTTTGAGTTTGCTCTAAGCATGCTGACAAAAAATATAGTCATACCATTTTGTGTGGCTTTATTTGTAATTTATTTACTCTTAAAAAACGTGAGTTTATGAATAATATCTCTTGACTTTGAGAAATGTCCATGCTATAATAATAGTAGATTTGAAAGGAGGAATGGTTACGAAGACTATTGTTATTATTGGGGCAATGCCGTCAGAGTTGGCAGATATAAGAAAAATTCTCGGTGAAGCTGAAATAAAGCGATTTTCCGGATTTGATTTTTATATAAATACATATGAAAATAACAAGGTCATAAACGCCTGCTGCGGTATTGCAAAGGTAAACGCCGCGCTTTGCACACAGGCGGCAATTGATCATTTTCACCCTGACTGTGTTATTAACACCGGCATTGCAGGCGGAATGAATGCGGCTGTAAATGTTTGCGATATTGTAATCTCTACCGAGGTTCTGCCTCATGATCTCGACCTTCATTTCCTGCAGGATTATCCTCCTTACTGCGGTATATTTAAATCTGATGCCGGACTTATGGATATTGCGGAAAAGGTTTGTGACAGTTTCGATATCAGAAGTTTTCGCGGAAGAATTGTTTCTGGCGAGGCATTTATTTCCAGTAATGAAATAAAGGAAGATATTCAAAAGCGTTTTGATCCGTATGCTGTTGATATGGAAAGCGCGGCTGTAGGTCACTGCTGTTTTCTTAATGAGATGCCCTATGTAAGCGTAAGATGTATTTCTGACAATGCTGATGATGATGGCGCTGTTTCTTTTGATGAGTTTGAAAAAATAGCTGCCAGACGCGTTGCAGAGATCGTTTTGAAAATGACTGAATTGATCTGAAAGGAGTTTTTTTATGAAAAGAATAATATCAGCTGTTTTAGCAGCTACTGCGGTTTTGATGCTGACAGAACCCAATTCTCAAACTTTTGCAGAGGATGATTATCAGCCGTCCTATTATTTTAAGCCGTTTGAAACCGAGGCGGCTCAGATAATCCTCAACGGTACAGTTTATGTAAACAGCAGCCTTTTTACCGGCGAAAATAACTCGCTTGATGCCGAAGTTTATATCGACGACGATCAGAAACAGACCGGTCATGTCATTGTAAAATGGAAATGTGACAGTGAATACATTGCTCTTGATAATCTGAAAGATCCTATTACTCTCTGCGGAAAATCTCCTTATGCAGATTTTACAACGTCAAAATCGATAGGAGTTACAGCGCATCCTGAATTAAATAAGCATTTTGTTTCATATTCTTTGGGGCTACATGCTGAACCTTTTGTTCTGACGGGAGAGAATTCAGACGATTATCCGCTTGCAGGCTTTTCAGCTGTTTTTTCCGACGATATTCCCGCCGGAAAATATGCTGTTGAATTTATGTCCGGTGAATCAGGCGCTCAATGTGAGATCCTATACAAATACGGTGATACTACATGCAAGGAATTTTTTCCAACCGGCAATTATGCAAAGCCTATTAATATTCACGTTTCAGACCGTATGCTTGGAGATATAGACGATAACGGTATTATCAGCGGATCAGACGCCACTTTGGCTCTTCGCGAATATACGCTTCTTTCCAGCGGAATGACGGGTAATTTTAATGATGCGCAAAAGATGGCGTGCGATATTAACGGCGATGGGATAATCAGCGGTTCTGATGCAAATATGCTGCTCAGATACTACACTGCGCTTTCTTCAGGTGAAAAGCTTAGTATTTACGATTATTTCTTAAAATAAAAAATTATTTAGATTTATCCGGCGTACTTTTTGGGTAAAATTTGTCGATAATTATTAAAAATCCTTGAAATACAATTGTATTTCAAGGATTTTGTTTGCCTCCGGCAAAATAATGTTTAGGAATAGTACATAAAAAGATTATAAACGGCGCTATGACCAGTTCTTGCTGAAAACCGTCTTTTATTTTCAGCAAAGGCGATTTTATAGATCTATAAAGTTGCTGTCGGAATATCCGGTAATTCCGTTGTAGCTGACCACATACCATCCTCCGGTTTCGCCGTTTACCAGAATAGCGGCGCCGTTTGGAGCAGATCCAATGATCTGGCCGGAAAGCGACGGATAGTTTCTGATATTAAGACCGCTGCCGTCAGTTACTACTGTTCCCCAGCGGACTGCTCCTGCGGAAACGAATGGGATTCCAAAATAATCGCAGAGAGAGCGAACGATATTTTTTGCTATAGTTTCCAGATTGTTTTTCAGCCAGGCTTCATCGGCATAATTGTCATGGTATCCAAGTTCGCAAAGGACCGCGACAGCTTTTGTTCTAAGAACTTCTCCCAGATAAGTGGTCGGAACAGCCCTTACTTTGTCAGGCAGAGGATAAATTGTCTTCATGTTATTTGCGATTATATTTGCGAGTTGTTCACTGTATTGGCTGTTGGGAGCAAAATATATGTCAACGCCTCTCAATTTGCCAGAAAGACTTTCAGGGGCGGCATTTGAATGGAGAGCAAGATGGACATCATAATTTCCGGCATTAGAATCGGCTATGGCACCGTTTACGTTTCTGTCAGGATCATTGCGGACATATTGTATTCCGGATGATCTAAGGTACGGTTCCATTCTGTCGGCAAGGAGATTCATGTAAAGCTCCTCGTTTCCGCTGGTGGCATATTCATTCCATTCCTGCGTTGAAGGGCTTAAAAATACCTTTGGCATAAAACCATTTCCTTTCATATACTCTGAGTCTATTGTATTATTTGTAATAGTTCTGAGTATAAAATTGAGGCTTCCCTCATGTCATTTTATGCTGCGGAGACAATAAATGTTAATATTTGCTTTTTGTCTTCAAAGCTGCTTTCAATAAAAATAGCTGACTTGCATCAATAAGTTATCAATTCAGCAGGGGATACATAAGAGTTTTGAATGATTTTAAAATTGATTTCCATGATTATGCTTTGTGCTGCCTTGACAAAAAAAAGTAAATAGTGTATAATAAAAATGATAAAATGTCAGGAGGAGTTTAGATGAGTATTGAAGCGGGAAATGGCATGTATATAATTGATAAGGGATTTAAGCTCCTCTTTTTCAATGATGCCGTCAATGCTGTTTATCCGGATGTTAAAAAAGGTCAATATTGTTATCAATTTATGGGAGGCGGCAATGATATATGCCCGCATTGTCCTTTGCTGAGCAGTACAAAACAAAGGACGTTTACACTTGACGGACAAAGAATATTTATACAATCTGCGGTTGTGAATTTTCCGGAAATTGGAGAGGGATATGCTCTGTCTTTTACTTCTTCTCCTGCCGCGTCTGAATCATCTGACGGAGCGGCGTCGTTTAGTGAAATCCCATGCGTAAGGCGGACAAGGGAACATTCCGATAAAAATACGGAGGATCTTCAGCAGAAGCTTAAAGAGGCTCTTGAAAGAGCGGAAGAGGCAAGCCGTGCAAAATCAGCCTTTTTGTTTAATATATCTCATGACATTCGCACTCCTATGAATGCTATACTGGGGTTTACGAAGATCGGTCAGCGTTTTGTACATAACCCGGAAAAAACTAAAAGCTGCTTTAAAAAGATTGAAATTTCCGGTGAGCATCTTATGCGCATGCTTGGAGATGTCCTTGATCTGGCAAGAATTGAAAATGGAAATCTTACTATTGAACCGAAAAAGTGTAACCTGATAGAATATTTTGAGGAACTCGGCGATATGGTAAGGAGTGATATGGATCGCAATCAGATAGGCTTCATTGTCGATACGAAAGGTATCCGCGACGCCGATGTTTACTGTGATACTGTGCACTTAAATCAGGCGCTTCTTAATCTTTTGAATAATGCTATGAAATTTAACAAGCCCGGCGGTCATGTATGGCTGACTGCAAGGCAGAAAAAAGGAAAGGACACAAACAGCGTTTACCTGTATATTTCTGTAAGAGATGACGGAATAGGAATGAGTGAAAATTTTCTTCGGAAAATCTTCGGAAAGTTTGAAAAGGAGCGCAGTTCAACTGAAAGCCGCCGTCAGGGAACTGGTCTTGGTCTGGCTATTACAAAGCAGATTGTGGAGGCCGCTAACGGAAAAATCAATGTTTCAAGCCAACCCGGCAATGGAACTGAATTTCTTTTAGGATTTAAGCTTCCGAAGGCAGAGAAGTCAGAATCAATATCCAGGAACGTTAGAAGTGCAAAGGCTGATTTTACCGGCAGAAGGGTCCTTCTTGCTGAAGATAACGATATGAACCGTGAGATCGCTGTCGAGCTTATCGGTATGACGGGTGTGACTGTAGAAACTGCTGTAAACGGACTTGAAGCTGTTGAGAAGATCATAACGAGTCCTGCCGGATATTATGATCTTATATTTCTTGATATACAGATGCCGATCATGGACGGATATGAAGCGGCAAGACAGATACGCCGCCTTTCAAGGGATGACATAAAAGCGCTGCCTATCGTTGCGATGACCGCGAACGCTTTTTCCGAGGATGTTGAAATGGCAAAGGCAGCCGGAATGAACGATCATATTGCAAAGCCTGTTGATATGAACCGTGTTATGGCGGTATTGAAATATTATCTGTAGGAAGTGATAAAAATGAAGACATCGGTTATCATAGTCTGCGCCGGAAATTCTTCCAGAATGGGAGGCGTAAATAAAATACTTCTTCCCCTTGGAGAACGTCGGGTGATCGGCATTACAATGCAGGCTTTTCAGCAGTGCAAAAGCGTCAGGGAAATTGTTATCGTTGCCAAAGAGGCGGATATACCACTGATAAGAGCGGAGGCTGAAGCAGCATTGATAACAAAGCTGTCATCCTGCGTTACAGGAGGCGATACCCGTCAGCAAAGCGTTATTAACGGCGTCAGAAGCATTTCTGCGGATACTGAACTGATTGCGGTACATGACGGGGCGCGTCCTCTTGTGAGACCGGAACATATTGAAAAAACGATAAGAGATGCAGAGATTTTTGGCGGAGCCGCCCTTGGAGTTCCTGTGAAGGATACGATAAAGGTAGTGGAGGACGGTCTTGTTATAGATACACCGCCGAGAAAGTCTTTGTATATTACTCAGACTCCGCAGGTGTTCAGACGCCGCTTATACTTTGAGGGGATTGACTTTGCGCTGGAGCATGATCTTGATTTTACAGACGATTGTCAGTTGGTAGAGGCAGTGGGAGGAAAGATCGCCATGACTGACGGTGATTACGCAAATATAAAAATAACTACGCCTGAGGATATTCGTCTGGCGGAGGCGCTTTTGGAAATGAGGAAATAATATGTTAAGGATCGGTCACGGCTACGATGTACATCGTCTTGCGGAGAACAGAAAGCTTATTTTAGGAGGAATTGAGATTCCGCATACGTCAGGGCTTCTTGGTCATTCAGATGCCGACGTTCTTCTCCATGCCATTATGGATGCGATGCTGGGGGCGCTTGCGCTCGGTGATATAGGACATTTATTTCCGGATAACGACGACAGCTTTAAAGATGCCGACAGTTCCGGATTGTTGGAAAAGGTCTGTGGCATATGCCGGGAAAAGGGTTATATTGTCGGAAATATTGATTCTACGGTCATAGCTCAGTCGCCTAGGCTTGCCCCGTATATTTTGCAGATGCGTGAAAAAATATCTGATGTCTGCGGATGTGGTCTTTCAGATGTGAGCGTTAAAGCTACAACAGAGGAAAGACTTGGATTTACAGGGGAAAAATTAGGTATCTCTGCGCATTCCGTCGTTCTTATGAAAAAAATTAAATAAAAAACTTTATTTTACTATTGACATATATGGTTTTTAGTGATATAATACTTTATAGAAACCGTTGAAGCGGGGATAAAGCTGAATATGCTTGCACAGAGAGTCCGGGACGCTGCGAGCCGGGTGAAACACAGTTCAGCAAATGGGCCGCCGAGGGTGCAGTGAAACGGCGATACCTATTAGGTATTGGGGACATAAATTTCAGTACGGAAAGCGGTTAGTATGATTTGATTGGCTTTTTTGGGATTTATGTTTTGTCCGGAGTATTCTGCAACGTGTGATGTGCGTTAGACATCGGGGATATGTTTGTATCCTGCAAGCGTACGGCTTTTGCCGTAAATCAAGGTGGTACCGCGGATATTGTTTATTCGTCCTTGACAGATTATTCTGTCAAGGGCTTTTTATTTTTTTTGATTTTGGAGGTGCGTTATGAATTTTTTGCCTGATTTTGAGAAGGTTAAAGAGATCGCAAACGAGGGCAGATATGATATTTTGCCTGTAAGCTGTGAAATTTTAAGCGATATATGCACGCCTATAGAGGCGATGACTATTCTCAAAAATATTTCCAATCACTGCTATATGCTTGAATCTGTGGCTGGTCACGAAAAGTGGGGACGTTATACCTTTTTGGGATTTGATCCTAAAACGCAGATCACGGCTGTAGGAAATGAAATCACAATAGGCGATGTGAAAATGACAACGGAAGATCCAAGTATACAGATACGCGAGATTCTGTCAAGATACAGAAGTCCTAGGTTTTCGCATCTTCCGTCATTTACAGGTGGTTTTGTGGGATATTTTTCATACGACTTTCTTTCTTACACCGAATCGGCTTTAAAATGTGATGTTGAAGATTCCGAGAATTTCAAGGATGTCGACCTTATGCTTTTTGACAAGGTGATTGCATTTGATAACTTTCGCCAGAAGATAGTCTTGATTGCAAACATGAGCCTTGATAATCCTGAAACAGGCTATAATAAGGCAAAGCTGGAGCTTGAACAGCTTGCGTCCCTGCTAAGAAGCGGAGCTCGCCGCAAAGAACCTGCCGGCCGCCTTACAACAGAAGTAATGCCTCTTTTCGATGAAGATCAGTATTGCTCTATGGTAGAAAAGGCAAAAGATCATATTCGTGAGGGAGATATTTTTCAGATTGTTCTTTCAAACAGACTCAGCGCTGGTTTTGAGGGGAGTCTTTTCAATACATACCGTGTGCTGAGAACAACTAATCCGTCCCCGTATATGTTCTATTTTTCGGGAACAGACGTGGAGATCGCAGGAGCTTCTCCGGAAACTCTTGTCAAACTGGAAAACGGCATTCTTCACACTTTTCCTCTTGCCGGAACACGTCCGAGGGGAAAAACTGAAACTGAGGACAAAGAACTTGAAATCGGGCTTCTTGCCGATGAAAAAGAGCTTGCCGAGCACAATATGCTGGTTGATCTTGGCAGAAATGATCTTGGAAAAATCAGTAAATTCGGCAGCGTACAGGTCGAAAAGCTTCATAGTATCGAGCGGTATTCCCATGTAATGCATATAGGCTCAACGGTACGTGGAGAAATTCGCAGTGAATTTGACGCACTTGATGCCGTAAGCGCCGTACTTCCTGCCGGAACGCTTTCCGGCGCTCCGAAAATACGGGCCTGTCAGCTTATCGCAGAGCTTGAAAACAACAAGCGCGGAATTTACGGCGGAGCTATAGGATACATAGACTTTACGGGAAATCTTGATACTTGTATTGCGATCCGAATAGCCTACAAGAAGAACGGAAGGGTATTTGTGAGAAGCGGCGCAGGAATAGTTGCGGATTCCGTTCCGGAAAAAGAATTTCAGGAATGTATCAACAAGGCGGCGGCAGTTATTGACGCTTTAAAATCAGCAGGGGAGGCGGACTCATGATTCTTTTGATTGACAACTACGACAGTTTTTCATACAATCTTTTTCAGCTTGTGGGGGAGATTTGTCCGGATATTCGGGTTATTCGCAATGATGAAATGACCGTAGAACAGATAGAAGCTCTTGAACCGGATAAGATTATTATTTCTCCCGGTCCCGGCAGACCAGAGAATGCCGGAATAATAATTGAAGCCGCAAAAACCGTCTGCCGGAAAATCCCGACTTTCGGCGTGTGCCTCGGTCATCAGGCAATATGTTCAGCCTATGGTGCATCAGTTACCTATGCCCGGAAATTGATGCACGGTAAGCAGTCAATAATTAATTTTCACGGAGATTGTCCGATTTTCAAGGGGATTGATGCCAGTGTTCCTGTTGCAAGGTATCATTCTCTTGCTGCCGATCCCGATACGATTCCTGATTGTCTTGAAATTACCGCATCGGCGGACGACGGCGAGGTAATGGCCGTTCAGCACAGAGAGTTTCCGATATACGGCGTGCAGTTTCATCCGGAGTCGATAATGACTCCCGATGGAAAATTGATGCTCAGTAACTTTATTTCGCTTTGACCAAGGAGGTTTTTTTATGATTAAGGAAGCAATTATAAAAATAGTTGACAAGCAGGATCTGACATATGATGAAGCCTATCAGGTGATTTCTGAAATAATGACCGGAGAGACCACGTCAACTCAGAATTCTGCATTTCTTGCAGCTTTGTCCACTAAAAGCACAAATTCCGAAACAATTGACGAAATTACCGGCTGTGCCGCTGCAATGAGAGATCATGCTGTCAGATTTGAGAACGATCTTGATCTTCTGGAGATTGTAGGTACAGGCGGCGACAACTCCAACAGCTTTAATATTTCTACTACTTCGGCCTTTGTTACCGCAGCTTCGGGCATTCTTGTAGCTAAGCACGGAAACAGAGCGGCATCCTCGTTCTCAGGCACGGCTGACTGTCTGGAGGCTATGGGAGGAAATATCAGCCTCGAACCGGAAAAATGCCGTGAACTCCTTGATAAGGCAGGATTCTGCTTCTTTTTTGCGCAGAAATATCATACTTCCATGAAGTATGTCGGTCCTATCCGAAAGGAGCTTGGCATCAGAACGGTATTTAACATTCTTGGACCTCTTACCAATCCGGCTAATCCTAAGTATCATCTTCTTGGCGTATATGACCGTTCATTAGTTGAGCCTGTTGCCGAGGTTCTTATGAAGCTTGGTTCCAAGAGGGGGATGGTAGTCTACGGTACGGAGAAGCTTGATGAAATATCCCTTTGTGCGCCTACCATTGTATGTGAATATAAGGACGGCTGGATGAAAAATTATACTATAAGCCCTGAGCAGTTTGGTTTTGAGCGCTGTACAAAGGAAGATCTCCGGGGCGGCACACCTGTTGATAATGCGGCTATAACGCGAGGTATTCTAAGCGGAGAGATTAAAGGCCATAAACGTAACGCGGTGCTCCTTAACGCCGGAGCTGCGATATATATTGGCGGAAAGGCGTATTCAATGGAGGAGGGAATAAAACTTGCCGGAGAGCTTATAGACAGCGGAAATGCTATCAAAGCTCTTGAAGAATTTATTTCCGTTTCCAATAGCTGAGGTGACGATATGACGATTCTTGACGAGCTTGCCGCGTCGGCACGCCGGCGTGTTGAGGAAGCTAAGAAAATTGTGCCGCCTGATATGATAAAGGCAAGGGCGCTTTCTCTTCCAAAAGGCGATTTCGAGTTTGAAAAGGCTCTGAAAGGCGGTGATATTTCCTTTATCTGCGAATGTAAAAAGGCTTCTCCGTCAAAAGGGATTATTGCGGAGGACTTTCCCTATCTTCAGATAGCTAAGGATTACGAAAAAGCAGGAGCCGCCTGTATATCGGTGCTTACTGAGCCGACCAGATTTCTTGGCAGTAATGATTATCTGCGTGAAATTGCCGAGAATGTTTTAATTCCGTGTATACGCAAGGATTTTACAGTTGATGAATACATGATATATGAGGCAAAAATTCTTGGTGCAGAAGCAGTGCTGCTGATTTGCGCTATACTGTCAGAGCAGCAGATTTCAGACTATATTGCCGTATGCGATTCACTGGGAATTTCCGCTTTGGTGGAGGCCCACGATGAAAACGAGATCGCAGTCGCTGTTCGTGCGGGAGCGAGGATAATCGGTATAAACAACCGTAATCTTAAGGATTTTTCAGTTGATACGGGCAATAGCCGACGCATGATAAATCTTATTCCGGATGGTACGCTTTTCGTTTCGGAAAGCGGCGTAAAAAATGCCGAAGATATCCGGCTTCTGCGTGAGGCAGGCGCAGATGCGGTACTGATAGGTGAGGCTCTTATGAGGTCTCCTGATAAATCGGCAAAACTGGCTGAACTCAGGGGCGGCGGAATATTTAATGTCAAGGTCAAAATGTGTGGATTAAGGCGCAGTATTGATATTGAGTATGCAAACAAGCTCCTGCCTGATTACATTGGGTATGTTTTTGCTCCGAAAAGCAAACGGTATGTTTCTCCAGAGCAGGCAGCCGAGCTTACAGCAAATCTTGATAAAAGGATAGTACCTGTAGGCGTATTTGTAGATGAACCTATTGATAATGTTATCAGACTTGTCAAAAGCGGTACGATTAAAATAGCGCAGCTGCACGGAAATGAAAATGAGGGTTATATTGCTCAGCTTCATCGGGATAATATCACGGTAATAAAAGCTTTTATAATTAAGGGTGCAGAGGATGCTGAACAGGCTGAAAAGTCGCCGGCAGATCATATTCTTCTTGATTCTGGTATGGGCAGCGGAAAGCCTTTTGACTATGCACTGCTGAAAAATATGAAGCGTCCTTATTTCCTTGCGGGAGGATTGGATCGGGAAAGCGCATCCGATGCTGTCGAAATTCTCCATCCCTATGCACTTGACGTCAGCTCCGGCATCGAGACGGACGGCTTCAAGGATTTCGGCAAAATGAAAGAATTTATGGATTCGATATATTGAAAGGACGGATAACAATGAGTTCTAAAGGAAGATTCGGCATTCATGGCGGTCAGTATATTCCGGAAACGCTTATGAATGCTATTAATGAGCTTGAAGACGCTTATGAATATTATAAAAACGATCCGGAATTCAACAAGGAGCTTACAGAGCTTTTCAATGAATATGCCGGCAGACCGTCGCGCCTTTATTATGCAGAGAAGATGACGAAGGATCTTGGCGGCGCTAAAATATATCTGAAAAGAGAAGATCTTAACCATACCGGTTCGCATAAGATCAATAATGTTCTCGGCCAGGCGCTGCTTGCTAAGAAAATGGGCAAAAAACGTCTTATTGCCGAGACAGGAGCCGGTCAGCACGGTGTGGCAACGGCAACGGCTGCGGCACTGATGAATATGGAATGTGTTGTTTTTATGGGTAGGGAAGATACGGTTCGTCAGGCTCTCAATGTATACAGAATGAAGCTTTTGGGCGCTGAAGTTATCCCTGTCGAAGCAGGAACAGCAACGCTTAAAGACGCTGTTTCAGAGGCCATGAGAGAATGGACCAGGAGAATTGACGATACTCATTACTGTCTTGGTTCCGTTATGGGACCTCACCCGTTTCCAACCATTGTGCGTGATTTTCAGGCCGTGATTTCCCGTGAGTCAAAAGCTCAGATCCTTGAAAAGGAAGGACGTCTTCCGGATGCAGTTATAGCCTGCGTAGGTGGCGGTTCGAATGCTATAGGCAGTTTTTATCACTATATTCCCGAAGCCGGCGTGAAGCTTATAGGCTGTGAGGCGGCGGGAAGAGGTATTGATACCTTTGAAACGGCAGCTACGGTAAATACCGGAAGAATAGGTATTTTCCATGGCATGAAATCGTATTTCTGCCAGGATGAATACGGTCAGATAGCGCCCGTATATTCAATATCTGCCGGGCTCGATTATCCTGGTGTAGGTCCTGAGCACGCTAATCTTCATGATACAGGACGTGCAGAATATGTTCCTGTGACCGATGAGGAGGCAGTGAACGCATTTGAGTATCTTTCACGGACGGAGGGCATAATTCCTGCCATTGAGTCGGCTCATGCCGTTGCATATGCAATGAAACTTGCGCCGGCAATGGATAAGGATAAAATTATAATAATAACGATTTCAGGCAGGGGCGACAAGGACTGTGCCGCCATCGCAAGATACAGAGGAGAAGATATATATGAGTAAGATACGAACTGCTTTTGAAAACGGCAAGGCATTTATTCCGTTCATTACCTGCGGTGATCCTGACTTGGGAACCACGGCCGAGGTGGTTCGTGCCGCTGTCAGAAACGGCGCCGATCTTATTGAACTTGGTATTCCGTTTTCTGACCCTACGGCGGAAGGTCCAGTGATTCAGGGAGCAAATATCCGCGCCCTTGCCGGTGGCGTTACCACTGATAAAGTGTTTGAGCTTGTAAAGGAACTGAGAAGAGACGTAGAAGTTCCCATGGTGTTCATGACATATACAAATGTGGTTTTTTCCTATGGCGCGGAGCGGTTTATGGCTAAATGCTGCGAAACGGGAATAGATGGTATCATAATTCCGGATCTTCCTTTTGAAGAGAAAGGGGAGTTTTCTGATGCAGCAGGCATGTATGGAATTGATCTGATCTCGCTTATTGCTCCGACTTCTGATAAGAGAATCGCTATGATCGCAAAAGAGGCTGAGGGATTTATTTATCTTGTTTCCAGTTTGGGCGTTACGGGCATGAGAAATGAAATAAGCACCAACCTTGAAGAGATTGTGAGGATTATCCGTGAAAATACAGATGTTCCCTGTGCTGTTGGCTTTGGTATTTCCACTCCGGAACAGGCTCGCGCAATGGCGGCGGTATCAGACGGAGCAATCGTGGGATCGGCTATTATTAAGCTTTTGGAAAAGCATGGCAGGGACGCTGCTCCTTATGCAGGGGAATATGTAAAGTCTATGAAACAGGCTGTCATCAGCCACATTTAACTATAGCGTGTTCACATAAGGTTTATGTGAACACGCTATAAAACATTCAGAACCTGTCCACATAGAAATTATGTGCAAATTTTCGAGCATAATTTTGACGAGGGCAAGACGAAAAAGTAAAAGCATACTGTCGTATGGTGAGCTTTTTCAACGCAGCAATCGGCAAAATTTGCCGAAAAGACATGCGTAATTTTCTATGTGGACAGGTGCTCAAATCCATTTTTCAGGATAAGTTATTTAGTTCGCATACAAGGCTATCAGGCATACTTCTCGGTCCGCGAACAGCAAAAATACCATGTTCCTTAAGCCGGGAAAAGCTTATTGGTATTTCATATATTTCAAGCAGCTTTATACGCATTGCCGCCGCAATCCGGATATTATCCCCTGATACATTATAAGGAATATCCGTCTCCAGTACATGACATTTATATTTTATTCCGGATATGGGAGCAGTTATATAAATATATACCGTATTTCCTGCTGTAATGCTTCGGCTGTGTTTCCATAAAAAAATACCGTCTTTACTTTTGGCTATATGCTTATCAATATCGTAATATCTGGGGTTAGCCGGTACGATCCAATTTTTACAGCGGTCGGGAGAAGAATGCCTTCCGGCTGATGTGAGTTCGTAGCTCATGTCAAGGAGAGAAAACACTTCATTTTCCTGTACAGTTCCGTCAAGAAGAATTGTTATCCAGCTATTCTTGTTCATATGATATCCTGGAAGAATTCCTTTTTTTAACCTGAGTGAGCCTGTTATCAGCGAATTAGATTTTACATCGAGAATATCAATATTGCCTTTCCCTGGAAGTCCCAGTTTCTTTCGGGAAACAGACATAATGATTCCATACCATTTCCGGTTGTCCGAATGACGCAGAACAGCGGCATCAAGCGTCCTTTCCCAGAGATATTCCGCCGTTGTATTATATTTAACCAATGCGTACTGCAATAGCTTATTACGCATTTTTTCACATCCTTTCCGAGTTTCAGAGAAATGTTTGCAGATATATAAATACATCTGCGTAAGATTGATATAAAATTATTTATATTATAGCATAAAAATCTCAGTATTGCAATATAAAGAGTACAAAATGACTTTAAATCCCGTTTGCACATTTCCTATGTGGAAAGGTGTTTAGCTTAATGTGTTTGTGTTAAAGTTTTTTCTTTTACTGTTTTGCAATGTTGCATAAATACTGATTCAGGTTCAAAACTGTTTCAATTATTATAATGCTGATTCCTGCCGCTTCTGAATTTTTGACCAGCTGATAAATCCATAAATATCATTTACCAAAAAAATTAAAAAGCAAACAACAACAGACAGATATGCCGTATTTGAGCGCGCTGCCAATATCCATAAAATTATCAGGATAACATCATTTGCGGCATAGGCGGCGGCAAAAAATGCGCTTCGTCTGAAAGTTAAATATACAGCCAGAAAACTTGTTGTAACAGATATTGTGCTCGGTATTAAACTGGCTGTATGAAACGCTGCCAGTATATGAAAAAATACAAAAGTAATAATAGCGGTCAGCGCTGTCAT
Source organism: uncultured Ruminococcus sp. (assembly GCA_910579835.1). Lineage (GTDB taxonomy): Bacteria > Bacillota > Clostridia > Oscillospirales > Ruminococcaceae > Ruminococcus. The sequence goes on along the minus strand of CAJTWQ010000007.1, from coordinate 15,391 downwards.
AAAAACAAATTCCTTTGTTTTTAATCTGTTAACTTTAACTTCCGACTTGTTTCCGTTATAAGGATTTTTCAGCCACGAAAACAGTGCAAAAGCAGCCATCGGAGCGGTCATCCCCAGGTAAGTTATCATTTCTCCATAATAAGCAAACGCAAAAGAGATAATTCCATATAACACACTGAATAAAATCATAAGTAATTGTCCAAGCGGATTTCCCTTTGCATTAAAAATCAAGGAAGTAACTCCTATCAGTGACGCAGTCAGCGTCAGAATACTTTCCCTGTCAAAAATCAGAAAGGATATAATAATCAGTGTAACCGATATACACCATAATAAAATTTCTGTTTTTGTAAAATAGCATGACAATGTTTTGATTTTCTCTCTCAGCATATGAATACCTCCATATATACTCCCCTCTATTGCAAAGCACAACAATCTGACTGAAATAAATTCCGTCTGTCTGCGTCCTCCTCCTCACCATACGGCAGTATGCTTTCGTCGTCTTCCTTGACATACGAAATTTCTTTCAATCATCTCTATTGCGTTTTGCAATAGAGGGAAGTATAAACGAAAATAAGCATCCATGTACACATCTTCCAAGACCTAACGATGTGTAAACGAATGCTCTCGCTTTTTCTACCCGGTGGCAGAACAACTATAATAATTACATTATATTATGTTTTCAAGGTAAAGTCAATAGATGTAATTACAGAAAACAACATAAGAGGATTAATAAAATTTGTCAGAAATAACTATAGCGTGTTCACATTTATTTTATGTGAACACGCTATAAGCAATGATGACGGGATTTTTTTATCTTTGAAAAAGGTACTTGACAAAATGGAAAAAAAGTGGTATAGTATTTAAGTAATATACAGCTGTTCGTCTGTGACGGACGATAGAAACATATCATGGAGTTTCAGTATGGAAAATATAAACCAGCGCAATTCGCAGCTGATCGTTGCGGAAGCCGATGTATTGCCGGAGGTTTTCTCCAAGGTTATCGAGGTGAAAAAGCTTATAGCTCAGAAAGGCGAAAAAAGTTCCGCTTCAGCCTGCCGGAGAATAGGCATATCCAGAAGCGCCTACTACAAATATAAGGACAGCGTTTTCCCCTACGAGGAGCTTTTCACCAGGAGAATCGTCAGCCTTTATCTGCTGCTCAGCGATAGTCCGGGTGTGCTTTCCAGCGTCCTTGCTTTTCTGCATGGACACGATGTCAATATCCTTACAGTTAACCAGAGCATCCCCATAGACGGAGCTGCTGCGGTCAATATATCGCTCCGCCTGTCCGGCGGATCAGATGACGAACTTAAATGGCTTTATTCTATTACTGAACTCAACGGCGTACTTGAGGTTAAAGTCCTTTCTGCCGAATAGCTATCGGAGGTATCATAATTATGTCAGCAAAATTTGCGGTTTTAGGCTACGGAGTAGTCGGTTCAGGCGTTGTGGAACTCTTCTATAAAAATAAATGGAGCATTGAAAAGCATGCCGGAACGGAAATGGATATAAAATATATTCTTGATCTGAGGGATTTTCCACAGTCCCCGTATAGAGATAAATTGACAAAGAATTTTGACGATATTTTAAACGACGATGAAGTTACAGCTGTTGCTGAATGCATGGGCGGAGTAGAGCCTGCATTCAATTTCGTCAAGGCATGTCTGGAAAAGGGGAAAAGCGTCTCTACCTCCAACAAGGAACTTGTGGCTGCAAAAGGCGATATATTACTGAAAACTGCTGCGGAACACAATTGCAATTTCTTTTTTGAGGCAAGCGTCGGCGGAGCCATCCCGATTATACGTCCTCTGCACAGATGCCTTGCTGCCAACAATATTACACGGGTTGCAGGAATTCTTAACGGCACAACAAACTTCATTCTCACAAAAATGTACAATGAAAATATGACGTTCGATAAGGCACTGAGCCTGGCTCAGGAGCTGGGATATGCAGAAAAAGATCCTACCGCCGATATTGAGGGACACGATGCCTGCCGGAAGATCTGTATAATCTCTTCCCTTGTTTTCGGTAAGCATGTATACCCCAAAGATGTCTATACAAAGGGAATTTCAGGCGTTGAGCTATGTGATGTAGCCGCCGCAGACGTACTTGGTCACGGAGTTAAACTTATAGCGTCAGTCAGCGCCTTTGACAGCGGAAAAATTCTTCCGTCTGTTATGCCTATGCTTGTCTCATATGATGATATAATGTCCGGTGTAAACGACGTTTTTAACGCCGTTGTCGTTTATGGAGACGGTATTGACAAAGCTATGTTCTATGGCAGGGGAGCGGGAAAGCTTCCTACGGCCAGCGCTGTTCTCGGAGACGTTATAGAAGCCGTAAAGCATAGGGTTACGGTTTTTTCCCAGACATGGGAGTCGTCCGATGACAGTAGCTTTATTGCTGGTATCAATGAATTTACAGCAAGGTGGTATTTCCGTATACCTTTGCTCAGTGATGCGCCGGAAGGAGCGTACGAGCACGAGAACGGAATTTCATATATTACCGAAGATAAAATGACGTTCAAGGCGGCTATGGATAAGGCGGCAGAGCTGAATGCACTTTCCGTAATGCCGGTTCTTGAATAAAAGGAAAGGAGAATCAAAATGGCAGAGTTAAAATACGAGATCACTGAAAAGATCGGTGTTCTTTCAGAAAATGCAAAGGGCTGGACAAAGGAACTTAACATGGTAAGCTGGAATGAATACGAGCCGAAATACGATATTCGTGAGTGGTCTCCGGATCATTCCAGAATGGGTAAAGGCGTTACTCTTACTGCTGACGAGCTTGCTAATCTTAAAGAGCTTCTTAACGGTATCGATCTTGACTCTTTCGACTGATGATCCTGAGACTGAACCGGTTCAGGCACTGATCTGAAATAAAAGTATTCACCGTACAAGACCGTTAAACGGCTTTGTACGGTGTTTTTTATATAAATCCTCTCTAACTCACTGCCAGGAGTACGAACTGGGTATATTGCCAGTGTATCAGAGTATGAAACAGATCAGTCCGCTGCATCCGTCGTTGATCACTCTCTCCAGAGCTTCCTGAAGCTTCATGCGCGCGTCGGTGGGCATTTTATACAGCTTATTGTGTAGCCCCTCATTGACCAGTTCATGAAGCGATTTTCCAAAGATATTGGAATCCCAGATCTTTTTTGGATCTTCGTCAAATCCGTCAAGCAGATACATGATAAGCTCCTCAGACTGCCGTTCCGAACCGACAATAGGACTGACTGTAGTATTTATATTTGCTTTCATCAAATGAATAGACGGTGCAGATGCCTTGAGCCGAACTCCGTATTTGCCCCCCTGTCGTATGATTTTCGGCTCTTCTAACGAAAGCTCATCCATTTCTGGCATAATGATGCCGTAGCCCGTAGCCTCTACCTCCGCCAATGCCGGCTCGATTCTCTGATATTTACGTCTTATATCGTTCAGCTCTGCCAGAAGCGGCATAAGATCGCTCTCGCTTTCGATCTCAATACCTGTGGTTTCTCCAAGGATCTTGTAAAATAAACTGCTGTCAAGCTCTGCATTAATGGTTACAGAGCCTTTTCCAAGATCTATGGATGATATTTCCGCCTTGATGATATGAGGACATTCACTCATTGCCTCTGCCGCTGCTTTAGCTTCCCTGACAATCTTTACATCTCGTGCCGCATTTCTGATACAGTCCAGTATCTCTGATTTCAGCCAATGCCCTTTCTCTAAAGTGTTTATCCATCTTGCCGTGCGTATATTTATCTCTTTGATAGGAAATGAAAAGAGTATCTCGCGGATTATTCTGCGAATATCCTCTTCATCCAGATCAAGGCAGCTTACGGGAATCACCTTGGCGTCATAACGGTTGGTAAGTTCTTCAGCCAGCGCTTTTGTCTGCGGAGAATCAGGAGATACAGAGTTGAGAATAACAACAAACGGCTTTCCAAGCTCACGCAGCTCACGAATCACACGCTCCTCGCATTCTTCGTATTCGGCACGGGGAATGTCTGAAACGGAACCGTCCGTGGTTACTACAAGACCGATAGTCGAATGATCGGTGATGACCTTTTGCGTTCCTATTTCCGCCGCCATATTAAAAGGGATCTCCTCATCGAACCAGGAAGTCATGACCATACGAGGCTGTTCATTTTCAATGTAGCCTATAGCGCTGGGAACAATATATCCTACGCAGTCAATAAGCCTTACGCTGAAAGATGCTCCTTCTCCTAGGCTTATCTCAACCGCCTCCTCCGGAATGAATTTCGGTTCTGTAGTCATGATCGTTTTTCCGGCAGCAGACTGAGGCAATTCATCAAGAGCACGTTCTCTTTTAAATTCGCTGACAATGTTAGGTATCACCAGCGTTTCCATAAATCTCTTTATAAAAGTGGATTTTCCTGTCCTTACTGGACCGACAACTCCTATGTATATATCGCCCCCCGTTCTCTCAGCGATGTTAGTGTAAATATCGTTTATCATCCTAAACCCTCCGTTGCTTTAGTTAATAATGGGTATCAGCAGCATTCCGCCGTTTTTAAGGCGATCGCCGTCAAGCTCGTTTTCCTCCATGACAGCTGCGGCGCTGGTGCTGTATCGTTTGGCGATATCCCAGATCTCCTCGTTTTCAACTCCAAAATAAAGCTTAATGGAATAATCTCCGTCACGCTCTTTTTTCACGCTGTCATCAACAGAAAGTTCCGTAAGAGCTGTAATTGTACTGCTGCTGCTTATTGACAGACGAATATCGAGACCGGCTTTTGCCGTGAGAACGCCGTCTGACGAGATGTTGTAAGATACTTCGCCTGCACTCACCTCTGCGCTTATTCCGCAGCCTCCTATATCTTCTCCAAGTTCTAACGTTTCTTCAAAAGCCTCGTCACGATCCGGCATTATCATCATTCCGGAAGGATCCAAAGCAGCCATTGACCAAGTGATCATACCAGATATTACTGCCGATCTCCCGTCGCTGCCAAGACGTGTATTAATGTTTTTCGGAGTACACCACATAGCATAAATTGTCTCCGGCAGGTCGTCACCGTCTCCCAGTTTAGCTGTCAGGATGCGGTTTTCACTGTAAATTACCGGCTGCTGCTCCGTTTTTATAGACGATACAGACGTTTCACAGGGATATACTGTAGAATAGGCATCCGCAGCAAGCATTGCAGTAGACGTCTTTACCGCACGGCACATAAGGCGCAGCTCTATTTCGCATTTCAGAACATTATTCTCCCCCGACTTACCGGCAGACGGCGTAACATCACAGCTTATGACCACCGGTGTAACGGTGCATTCAAAGGTATCGTCAATGTCGTCAATATCTATTATCTGACTATATGGCAGCGAGAATTTCATTGGTTCGACTGCGCCTCTGCCATCCTTTTCACATGCATAAAGAAGGTCGATTACTGCATCACCCTTTGCAAGCAGCTTTCCGGAAATCATTTTTTTCTCACAGTCAGGCGTACGGCAAGTGCAGCTTATGATCCCCAGAACCGGAGGCTGAGCCGGAGATATTTCTGTTTCCTCGCTTATCCGTATATTCTTATCCAGAGACAGTTTCTTTGATGCATATCTGACAGGAACCTTTTTTACCTGAATATTCATTCCGAAAGCATCAGATATGACCTCCTGTTCCTTTTCGCAAGAGATCTTGATCTTAACTGAAACAGCTCCCCGTACATCGAGACGTCTTTTGTTCACCGCACGAAAGTTAACATGGTCTGCTTTAGGTTTGAGAGTGACCTCCGGTGAATCACAGACTGTACCCATATCAACAGTTCTAGAGAAGTTTTGCCTCTGTGTAACGCATCGCAGAACCGAATCGCCCTCACCGCAGTAAAGGATGTGGATATCGCACCGCAGTTCATATGAAAGCTTGTCGCCGCTTATTGAATACCCGGTTATGACTGGTACGGTCTGACAGCGAATGAGCCGGAAAATATCGGGATAATAATCCGGAAGTATATAGTCGAGTTCCACATTCTGCTCCTGAACGCTGTCGAAGATCACCTGAGCCGCCGGAACAGTTTCCCTGTTGATTTTTAAATCCATATTTATCCTCCTTGAAATTCGATTTGTAAATTTTATTCATCTGCGGGTACAAGTATTCGTAATTGTTAAGTTAAATTATAATTTTTATTTTCTTCTATTGACTTTAAAACAATTATGTGATATAATATATAAAGAATTTGAGCAGAGTTGGTTCTTTTTTCTGCTTCTAACAACTGACCTCTGTTCTGAAATACGGAGATGTATCGAAGTGGTCATAACGAGAACGACTCGAAATCGTTTGAGCGGTAATACGCTCCGTGGGTTCGAATCCCACCATCTCCGCCATTTGTTTTATATGCGGAATATTATATTTGATTTGGGGCATTAGCGCAGCTGGGAGCGCATCACACTGGCAGTGTGGGGGTCAGGGGTTCGAATCCCCTATGCTCCACCAAATTGCGCGAATTTGAACACCACGACGATCCTCTATTTCTTTGAGAAGGTCGTCGCCATAGTGTGCAAAATTCGCAAATAACAGCGTTTTAAAACACAGAAAAAGCCCAGAGGCTTGTTGTGCCCTCTGGGTCATTTTGTTTATCATATTGGTCTTATTGAAATTGTAACCTTTTTAAATTAAAATTAATAGTATAGATTTAAATTTTGTTTTACAATTTACTAAAAATAATTAAATTTGTTCTGCTATCTTTCGTATGAACCCTAAATATTTGTAAATTCTCAAAAAAAATTATAGTCAATGTAAAGTTTAATATTCGAAACATCACTAGTACTAAAAGAGGAATGTATTGATATGGAATTAAAAGAAGAATATGATTATTTAAGAAAGCAAATAGAAACAAACATTTCTTTAATCCACAAAACTACTAATATACTATATATTGGTGTTACTGCAATTTTGGCTTGGGCTATTGAATCAAACACACATTTGATATGTTTATTATCTTTTGGAATAATCATTCCAACATATTGTATGGTTCGAGATTATCAAATGGGTCTATTAAAAATAGGAGCGTACTTATCTGTATTTTATAATGATTATCATTGGGAAAAAAGACTTCATAAAATGCAAAATAAAAATCAGATCAAAAGACCTCAGATGTCATATGTTTATCCATATATTTTCACAACAATCATGAGCAACATTTTATTTTATATTTTGCAATTAAAAAATAACGATCTTAATGCTTCTGGAATTATCCAATATAGTATATTTTCTGTTATATCACTTTCATTTATAATTTGGGTTTCTCTGGGTAAAAAAAACGATTGTATAAAATCCGAGTATATAAAAGAATGGAAAAAAATATTATTAGAAGAAAATAAATTGAAAAAACATTGTAAAATAAAAGTCATGTCAAAAGAAAAAGGTTGTTGCCGTCATGTGCAAATTCGCAAATAACGGCGTTTTAAGACGCAGAAAAAGCCCAGAGGGTTTGTTACACCCTCCGGGCTCTTTTCGTGTGTCCTGCGAGCTGCTGAGAGCTCGTAGGGTAATTTATTTTCTGCTTGGTTTATTATTATGATTTTCACACGGAAACGGACAGCTCTCACAGTCTGCACCGGGATCGCACCGCCCGTCCGATTTCGTGATCCCGTCCACCCAGACGGCGCTCATCACCACTACGACGGCGGCGAGGATCACGGCAGTTACACCGTCGAGCATTACGCTTTCTCCACAAGGTTAGCGTCCACCCAGCCGTAGACAGTTGACTGCTTGTCCGTATGTATGATGTGATAGGGATGCTTTGTTTCTTTTGCGATCGCCGTCACTTTAGCTGCTCCGGCTTTAGGTGTTCCGGCGTCTGCCGTGGCGTTGGAGCTTGCATAGTGCGCGCCGCCCTTAAATTGCACGACGTCCCCGATCTTGATTTCAGAGATCGCGCTCAGCTTGTCGGCGTCTACCCAGCCGTAGGCCGTAGAGCCGCCGCCCGTCTCTGCAATAACATGCCGATCGTGAGGTTTCCGGCTCTGTCCTTGCAGACGTCAACGGAGACGGGCCAGTCCTTCTGATACTTTGCAGCGTTGAGCATGAGCTCGTCGTCGCCAAAATACAGACGGGTGCCGCTCTGCTCCCACTCGATCTTCTTGCCCTCGTTCTTCTCGATTACCTTGATCTTGCTTGCCATGGTTTACATACCTCCCTTGATAATGAGTTTCACGGTCGCACTCTTTGCGCTGCCGTCATAGCGTACCTTGAAGCCATTCAGCAACTTGTCGCTGATCAGCACGTCGCCGACGTCGCCGGAGTGTTCCAACACCTCGACGTCAACGGAGTACGCCGTGGTTGTTCTGGTGTTGCTGAGGTTTACCGTCTTTTTCGAGTTGTTGAACGGGTAGCTCTGCGAGTTGGTGAGCGTGATCGTCTTTTCCTCGAGTCACGCCGCGCTCCTTAATTCTGTTGCCGATAATGGTTGTCACTTCGTTCATGGTTATACCTCCTTTGTGTCTGTTGGTTGCCTATGTTTTTTGGGCTAATTCTATATTAGCATAAAAAATGTGGGATGTCAAGCCTTTTTAGCAAATTTTTTCTAAAAAATTTAGGCAAAAAGCTTGATTTCTGCTTGAAAGTGTGGTATTATATGACATAGAGGGGGTGAGAATGTGAAGGAACACTCAGATAATACTCGCGCCAAAATTGCGAAACTTCTAAAAGAATACCGCGAAAAATCCGGTCTTACAATACGAGAAGCCGGAGCACTCTTAGGAAAAAGCAACCAAACAGTGAGCGCGTGGGAAAACGGCAGAGGTCAACCGGACGCGGATATGTTCTTAAAACTCTGCGATATTTACAACGTGCCCAGTATTAGCCTTTTCTTTGGAGAACCACTCCCGGAGCCAGAGCTTGACGACGACGAGGACGAGCTGTTGAAGCTTTGGCGCAAAGCTACCGACGAAGCAAAAAAATGTGTGCACATGGTTCTGAAATGTAACCAAAAACAAGTACATATTGAGGTTAAACGAGCCGCCAGAGACGGAGATCTGCCCGGAGCTGATACGATCACCGAGGCTGAGGCTAACGAGATACGGTCAAGAGCCGACGCGGATCCTGATCTGTAAATAGTTCTCAAAAATAAATAATCACCAAACTGTTACAATAATACAGAGGTGATTATTTATGAATTATGCAATTTACAAGAATGTCCGGAACGCCAGCTGGCAGTGTTTGATCGACTGTGGCGTCACGTCGCTGCCGATCAAGCCCGTGCAGCTCGCGGCTCTCTACGGTATCAAATGCAAGGCAGCGACAAAAGAGCGGCTTCGTGGCACGTCCGGGGAGATCGTCGCGTTCGACGGTGAGATCTATATTTCTTTCAGAGAGGACGATCCACCGCAGCGTCAGCGCTTCACGATCATGCACGAGCTTGGTCACTATCTTCTCGGACATCTTGGAACTGAACCAATGACTCGCAGTGAATCGAATTGCAGGCCAGAGGAAGAACAAGCCGCAGATAAATTCGCTATTGATATGCTGGCTCCTGCGTGCGTACTCTGGGCTCTTGATCTTCACGCTGCCAACGAGATTGCCAGCATTTGCAATATATCTATGCAAGCTGCCGAGTTTAGAGCTCGGCGCATGGAGCAGCTTTACCGCCGCGATATGTTCTTGACTCACCCGTTAGAGCGGAGCGTTTTCGAACAGTTTCGGCGGTTTATTGATAGCAAAAAATAAAAAAGCCCCGCTGTAGCGGGGTGAATTGAGGTTAATTATGTTAGAGGTATGGAAAAAATGGGACGAGGTTCATTCAGAGCTTGATCAGAAAAAACGGATCGTCTCTGCTAAAAAATCAGAAAACACACCGCTTTCTATTGACAAAGCCGCAGGAACGGCGACGTTTTCCGGTTCCCACGGAATTTACAGCACGACGCTGGAGATGTGCAAATGCGGCGATTTTATCCGAAGAAATAAGCCTTGCAAGCACATTTATAGGCTTGCTATCGAGTGCGGACTCATAAATGTTGGCACTGTTTCTTCTGACGTAAAAGCAATAAAAGCGCCTGCTCCTACTCCTTCGGAGAGGAAGAAAGCACTCGATCGTGCTGTTGATCTACTCGAATCATACACCGACGAAGTGCAAAGCAAAATCTGTGAAATGATGTATCTCACAAATACCGGGAAAATGTGCCCATGTGAGAACGTCGAGAAATTTCAGAAAGCAATTGCAGACGGACTCGTCGAAACATATCAAAACGACGAACAGGCACTCCATGAGCATACTCAAAAATTAACGCTTGAAAAGCTGGCAGCTCTCGCTTTTTCATTCCCTGCTGATCTGAAAACTACAAAAAAAGCGCGGTTTGAATGGTGTCTCACTCACGCTTCCGAAGTTGCTCCGCTCGCTTACCCTGATTTTGCATTTATTCGCCCGACCGGGCTCTTGGAAGTGGCAAAAAAGAAGGTTTATACTTATCTGCTGAGAAAATACAGAGACAGCACGGTCATGAACGGGGACGGCGGATTTATCACAATACCACACGGTGCGGAGTTCTCGACCTCCGTTTCCGTGTCCGGTGTCTCTGAGCTGCGTCTCCAATTCCCAGACGATGACGTCACCGATCTTCTGAATAAGCACGGATCAAACCGCTGCGCAGACTGGAAACCATGAGTAGGAAGAAAACATCAGCCGCTCCGGATCCGGCTCTGATCCCGGCCGTGATCTACGCCCGATACTCCAGCAGCGGGCAGCGTGAAGAAAGTATCAAGTGACAATACCTTAATAATTGATTGGAGGGAGTAATTTTGATAATTTATTGTTCAGAAAATAAAATTCAAAATTTGCTTAAGGAAACAGAAATAAAGCCTAATGTTTTTCGTTCCATTTTTAATTTTAAATTTAATGGTTTTCATTTTGGTAATGACTCCACTCTTTTATCTACAGATCTTTCTTATGAAGAAAGTACAAGAACAAGAGAGCTTCGAGCTACTTTAACTTCATTAAAATTAAATGGAAAACTAAAGAATTTGTCATATAATACACCGATAAAACAATTATCTTATATACATTCAAACGGAATATTAGAATATGTCAAATTAAAAAATGGACTTACGGCTTCAAAATTAAGCCAAGATCAGTTGGACAACATCAGAGGGTTTGATGAGTTTTTTGATGATGATGAATTATGCTTTAAAATAAAAATTTGTCATGAACGATATGATTCAATAAAATTTAAATGCAAAGCGAAAACCATCGAGGTATTTGCAGGGCATAAATTATATGAAGCTTATAATAATATTGTTCAAAATGATTCAATTTGGATGAGACATGTGTCTTCGGTTGATCCGGGAATCATATATCGTAAGATACCAGTAGAATTTATTGTATGGATACTTGATACAGATCCAAACGATAGAAGTATTGAAGGTAGTCCTGTAATCATTCGTTGTTAATACCAAACGCCAAGTGATACTTATATTTGTTTCAGAGTCTATTAACATAAAACTAAAAAATGCCTACTGCATAAGTAGACATGAAGGTGTCAATCTATGAGTAAAAAGAAAAAGCAGTATGAAGTATTAGATCCGTCTCTGATCCCTGCCGTGATCTACGCCCGATACTCCAGCAGCGGGCAACGTGAAGAAAGTATCGAGGGACAGCTCCGTGAGTGCAGAGCGTGGGCGACGCGGAATGGTTTCCGCATAATCGGAGAATACACCGACAAAGCTCTCACCGGGCGTACTGATAAACGACCAGACTTTCAGCGAATGCTCAGGGACTCAGAGCGCGGAGTGTTCAAAGCTGTGATCTGCTGGAAAATTGACCGGTTCGCCCGTAATCGGTACGACTCCGCAACGTACAAGTATAAACTCAAAAAAACGGCGTCCGCGTGTATTACGCCAAAGAGGCGATACCAGAAGGGCCGGAGGGTATTATTCTGGAGTCGGTCATGGAAGGCTACGCCGAGTATTACAGCGAAAACCTCAGCCAAAACATAAAGCGTGGCAATTATGACAGCGCTCTGGAGAGGAAAACGCTTGGCTATAAAGTGTTAGGTCTGAGGACGGGCGCAGATGGGCGTTTCGAGATTGATCCGGCGACGGCTCCGATCGTGCTCCGGATCTTCGAGGAATACGCTGCCGGAGAGCCTGCAAAAGATATTTACACGCGACTGAATGAAGAAGGGTACCGGACGAGCCGCGGCGGTATGTTCAATAAAAATAGTCTGCGGCATATTCTGAAAAATGAAAAGTATGTCGGCGTCTACGCGTACAAAGATATACGGGACGAGCACGGGATCCCGCCGATCGTGAGCCGGGAGCTGTTCGACAAATGCCAAAGTATGCTTACAGAGCACCACCACTCGCCGGCAGCTGCGCGGGACGTCTTCTTCCTGCTCACGTCGAAGCTGTTCTGCGGTCATTGCGGTGAGCCTATGACTGGCGACGGCGGCACAAGTAAAACCGGGCGAGTGTATCACTATTACACTTGCAACAATAGGAAACGGAAAAAATGCAAAAAAGAGAGAGCACCGAAGGACTGGATCGAGCAGCTGGTGATCGACGAGCTCGTCAAGCTGATACACTCCGACGAATTCATAAACGAGGTCGCGGATCGTTGCATGGAGTTCCAGCGGCATGAGAAGGATCAGAGCGCGCTCCATGCTCTCGAAGCACGGCAAAAGGAAAATGAGAAGGCGATCCAAAACATGATTGCGGCGATCGAGGCTGGTATCATTACACCGTCCACAAAGTCCCGGCTTGTGGACCTTGAAGCTGAAAAGGTGAGGATCGAGACGGGGATCGCTCAGCAGCTTATCGCAGAGCCAGATCTGGAGCGCGATCAGATTGTTTATTTTCTGGAGCGTTTCAGAAGCGGCGACGCGAACGACGAGAGCTACCGGCAGTTGCTCGTCGGTGTGTTCCTTAATGCCGTGTACCTCTACGACGACGAGCTCACCCTTGTGTTGAATTACTCCGGCGAAAATTGCAAGGTGACGCTGGAGCTCGTGGAAAAAGCTACAAATCGCGCGGATCCTGAGTGTTCAGCTTTCGCGCGGTCAGCTCCACCAACGCAATCTTATACGAACACCATATTCGTCAGATGTGGGTTCGTAGTGACAATCTGGCATATCTGACAAAAAAAGAAGCAAGGATTCTAGTGCAAATCGGAATCCTTGCTTTTCTATTATTATGAGTTATGCTTTGAAATTACCTATAAGAGTGTACACATAGATATTACAATTTTGATTGACTTTATTCAGAATCCTCAATATCTCATTGAGTGTTGATCCAGAAGTGTTTATATCATCTACTACAAGTATATTACTACCTTGTAACTTTGAGAACTTTTCAAGCTCTCTCTCATTAGCAAAGTCAAGATAGTTCATAATATATTTTCTGTATTTCGGTTTGACATTCTGAGCGAGGGAGAAGTAATCAAGTTCTCTGATAGCAGGTATAATTACATCTTCTGCATATCTTCGCATTTGTTTATATTGATTAGGGTCATCAGCAGTATCAGCCTCAAGCTGTTCCCAATCAAATTCAACCTCTGTAGGTGCTTTCTTCACGAGTTCAAAGCTGACCCGTCCCATTTCATGTGATGTATATCCGTTAATAACAGATACCATCTTGGAAACGAGTTTACTTCTTCCAGAAGTAGGATACACAAAACAATCAAGAGAATACATATTGATTCTTTTATCCAGTTCACCAAGAGGAAGTTCAATAAACTGTGTAAGTTCATGGTCTGATATAACATGATTACCTATTCCCTTGATATAATGGATAAAATCAGTCCGTTGTTTTGACGGTACAGAATCCTTAAACATATAGCCAAACCAATAGATATGGTTTCTAATCGATGAAACGTATAACTGTGGTTGTGCTATCTCTATGATATCAGTTGGAAGATTGTATCTGTAATCAAATATATAATCACCGTCATCAGGGCGTACACCGCCGTATACATACAGTTTCACAAATATTCCACCTTTCCGACAGAAACTAAAATTTCTTATCTGACAAATTGAGATTTTATTTCTTATTCAATTATACCATAGTGATGAATTTGTGTCAAGATTCCGCTGTAAATCGGAATCCGTGTTTTTACTTATCAGCTTTGAAGTTGTATATCGGTTTGATTCCGGTGATGATCTCGGCAGTTGGAGTAATGTTAGCCACAATTTCATCAACGCTCTTGTATGCCATGGGACATTCATCAAGCGTTCCGGAATTGACTGTAGTTGAAAAGATACCTTTCATTTCCGACTTGTAAGCATTCAGGGTAACGTTGTTTTTGACTTCACTTCTGCTCATAACACGACCTGCACCGTGCGGAGCAGAGTAATTCCAGTCTGCATTGCTGAGTCCTCTGCAAATTAAAGCTCCGTCATGCATATTAATGGGTATCAAAAGCGTCTCATCAAGCTGTGCTGAAACTGCTCCTTTGCGAAGAATCATATGTTTCAAGTTAATATAGTTGTGAATGGTTGTAAACTGTGAATCTACCTTTAGCTTGCAGCCTTTGATTATTGTATCGGCAATTGCACGGCGATTCCAATCTGCGTATTCCTGCATAATTTCCATATCGTGAAGATACTGTTCCAGAAGTTCTCCCTCACAATATGCAAGTTCGTAGGGTATCTCATCTTGACTTCCTATTGCCTTGAATGCTGCATCCTGATAGTATTTAGCCGTCTGCAAGCCAATGTGACGGCTGCCCGTGTGAATGACAAGATAAAGATTTCCGTCATCGTCCTTATCGATTTCTATAAAGTGATTACCTCCACCAAGAGTACCGAGACTAAGTTCTCCCCTCTCCATATTCACCTGGTTTTTGCAGCAAAGGTCATATATTTTCGTTTCATCAAGATATTTGTGAGTATTTCTGCGTATATGCTCGCCAACCGGGATATTGTTGTGGATAAAGCTATCAAGCTTTGGCAGGTCAATCCGCTTATCTTTCAGCTTAACTGTCAGCATACCGCAGCCAATGTCAACTCCGACAAGATTTGGTATCACTTTATCTTTAATTGTCATAGTTGTTCCGATTGTACAGCCTGCTCCTGCGTGAACATCCGGCATAATGCGTATCTGACTGCCGCTGATAAATTCAAGGTCAAGGAGCTTTTTAATCTGTCCCTCAGCACTGCTTTCAATTTTGTCTGTAAAAATCTTTGCAGAATTATATTTTCCTTCAAATGTAATCATATATCTTCTCCATATTCAGTTTTGTGCTTATCTTTACGGCTATACTTCTTTTTGGTCCAATGTCATACATATGACGCAAACGGAAACAAGAAATCTGAAACTCTCGGAAACGGCATAGTTTCGACATATACCTACAACAATGCAAACAGAATTACAAAACTTGAGAATAAATTGAGCAATAGTACCATATCGAGCTATGAATATTCATATTATCTTGATGGTTCTGACGCTTGCAAAGTACGTAATGAAA
>CAJTWQ010000006.1 GCA_910579835.1 uncultured Ruminococcus sp. | reverse complement strand
ATATAAGCTTGTTCCTCCGTATGAAACAGTGTTGATACCGACAGGAATCGCTTCGTCATGCAGTCGAGAATATTGCTTTATTTTAAAGGAACGCAGCAGTACAGGAATTAAAGGTATCGCACAAAGAACTGAAGTCATAGATTCCGGTTACCGAGGAGAATGGATGATTCCTATAATTAATGTACATGAAGATTGGTTATGTATTGCAAAAGAAAATGTGAAACTGCCGTATTTGAATTGCAGAGTTCATCCATATTCTAAGGCAATATGTCAGGCACTTGTTGTTCCAGTTCCACAAGTAACCGTTACTGAACTGTCGTATGATGAATTAAAATTCATTGATTCAAAGCGTGGAAATAACAGATTCGGTAGTTCAGGGAAGTGAATTTGTGATAAATATTTAATTCTATTTATCAATAAAGAATAATATACATTACTATAAATGATCAAATTTGTTTATGCATTTTTCGATTTGTTCATCTATAAATATACAAGAAATGAATGGGGGGATAGAATTGATGACAATTATTCATTATCCAAAAGATGAAAAGAATATTCAAGAATTAAAAAGACGTGTAGCAAAATTTCATGCTAAATATGTAATAAATAAAATCCAAACGTTACAATTGTCCGAAGATGAAAAAAAACATCTTGTGGAAAGGCTATGCGATAATATGAAATAAAAGTGTACATAATATAAACTAAAAAATATACTAATTTATATTGTCAAATCTAAGAAATTTAAATCGGTTAATGTTAAAAATTGTAAAGCTACACTTGATAAATTAAAATAATAAACTGTATAAATGTCAATAAATACATTGTTATTTATAACGATATTCAACAATATATTTAAAATACTTAAACATGTTTTTGGGTATAAACACTCTATTCTATTCCCATTTTTTAAGAGTGCCAAGGGGAACGCCTATATATTTTGCAAATTCAGACTGCGTGAGTTTTAATGACTCCCGCAGTCTTTTTATTTGTTCTCCCTGACCACGATAGAGAAACAAGTTATAATCGTCAAGAAGTTTGGTTACGTCAATTTTAAATAGTTTGGCAACTTTTGAAAGCTTGTTCAGCGGATAAGCTTTAAGGATGTTTTCTTCATATCGGGAATAAGTCGTTCTGTCAACTTCCATAGCAATAGCCATATCACGCTGTAATAAGCCATTATTTATCCGATACCATTTCAGTTTGTCCGATACAGTCACAAGCTTTTCTGGATTGGGATTCTCAAACAGAAATTTTTGAGCTTTTGTCAAGTGTCGATTAGTAAGAAATAAGAAAGAGTGAATATACAACGGAGCATAAACCACTTTGTAACGCTGAAAACTATATAGAATATAGAAATAATCGCTGACTTTCCGACAAATTTTCCATGGATTTGAAAAAGACTCTCGTTTTGCTTCTTTTGAAACTTCAAGAGCCGTATTGATACTATTGTATTTTCAATACATCTGCTTGCATAAGTAGCAAATCGTGCGCCCTTGGAGTAATCAAAGGTAGAAACAGCCTTGATAAGACCGATAGTACCAATGGAAATAAGTTCGTCCTGTTCGGAAATACTGGAAGAATATTTTTTAACAATATGAGCTACCAATCTAAGATTATGTTCTATAAGCTTATTTTTAGCACTTTTATCACCGTCATTCATTTGTATAAAGCATTCTTCTTCCTCCTTCTTGGATAGCGGTTTTGGAAAGACGGTTCCGTTTTCAACATGGAGAGAAAAGAAAAAAATATTTTTGAGAAGCTCAAGCAGCATAATACATACCTCCGGAAAAAATGATATAAAATAGTATGTTAAACAGCTTGAACGATATTCTATATTTATTTTGACGATTGTTTTCATACAACTTTCACTTTTTTTACACTTAAATATCATTAAGATGTAGTAAATAATAATTAGTATAATGTTACAAAAAAGGAGGCATTATATAGTTGGATACAAAAGAATTAGACGAGAGAGGTCTTGCAATTTGTTGTGTTTGCAATGAAGAAAAGATATTTGCTGAACTTGCAGATAAGTGTGAAGAGTGTAATCTCTGGGTTTGCAAAAAATGTTCATCATATCGCAGGCAATTTCCTTACGGGTATATTTGTAAAAATTGTCAAAATAAAAGAAGAGGTGGATAATTACAGAGGAGAAATTCAAGATAAAATAGAAGACAATGTCATTGCTATTTTAAGAGAGCACGGAGTAGTTGGAAATTTACCAAGTGATGAAGTTTACAAATTAGGTATAGAAGCTTCTGTTGACGAAGAAGAAGGTGTGGAAGTACCCAATATACTGATTCTTTCTTCAGAATCTGAAGAATTAATTTGCAAAATTGCTGATGATTCAAAACGTTATGAAGTTTTAGAGGAAATTAAGGAAAAGTGTAGGCCATTTTTAAATATTTTGAACGATATAGGTTTAGAGTCTTAATACTTCCGAAGATTAATATGCGACTCCGGATGCTATGGATTTGGTTATTTAACTGAAACAGCTCCTTGATCAGGGACTTATCATACAGGAAAAATTTCAAGCTAAAAGAAAAAATTTAATTGAAAAAATCTAAGGTACATAAAAGGTTTCATGCATAAAAGTGTGAAACTTTTTATTTGTTTATGAATAAAAATAAAAGAAAAAATCATTTTATCATATTGACGTAACAAGAAAAATATTATATAATATAGTAAACGGAAAAAGTCGTTTATTATAAATTTATATGCAGAGCATCTGATCACAGATGTCAGAAAAGCATTGTTGTTAAAGTGGAAGAAGTGGTAAATTGAGAAGTATAATATCGGCTTCTGTGCTCAGCGCAGATATGTTAAATCTTGAAGAGGAAATAAAAAAAATTGAGGATAACGGTATTGAAATGCTGCATTTTGATGTTATGGACGGAATCTTTGTAAATAATATTACTTATGGGCTTCCTGTTTTGGAGCAGGTCAGAAAGGCAACAGATCTTATTCTCGACGTTCATCTTATGATAACTGATCCGCTTAGGTATGTCACGCGCTTTGCTGGCAGCGGCGCCGATTATATTTCTTTTCATATAGAAAGCGAAAGCAATACGGCAGATACTATCGAAGCGATAAGAAGATCCGGAGCAAAGCCTGCCCTTGCCATTAAGCCGGCAACTCCGGCTGAATGTGTTTTTGAATATCTTGACTATCTTGATATGGTTCTTGTTATGACTGTTGAGCCGGGATTCGGCGGACAGAGTTTTATTGCGGAAACTATGGAAAAGGTTCGTATAATCCGTGAAAAAGCAGCGTCTTTGGAACGTGATATCATGATTCAGGTTGACGGAGGAATCAATGACGTCACTGCTGCATATGCTGTCAATGCAGGAGCCGATGTTCTTGTATCCGGAAGCTATCTTTTTAAAGCGGAAAATATGGCGGAAGCCGCCGGAAAGCTCAGGCGGGCTGATATATGATAAAAAAAATCAGAACAGAACGCCTTATATGGCTGGACATAATGATAACGCTGCTTACGCTGGAACTTATGTCGTATTTTTATTATGGTCTGCGTGCGATTGCACTTGGCGCAGTCTGCATCGCAGTTTCGCTGATTACAGAGATCATATGTCTGCGTCTTATGAACAGACCGTTTACGGCTGATGATCTTTCGTGTACATCAGATGCTCTTATTATTACGCTGATGATGCCTGCGGTCATGGATTATCGAATAGCTGCTATAGCTTGTGTTTTTGCAGTTACTGCGGCTAAAAATGTTTTTGGCGGACGGAAGAATATGATATTTTCACCTGCGGCTGCTGCATATGTTTTTGTGCTGACTTCATGGGGAAAAAAGCTTCTTCTTTACCCTCAGCCGCACGTAAAAACCGGGATTTTTGATGATCCAGATGGATTGGTAAGTTCTGCTTCATATACTTACAATACGACCGGAAAAATGGATTATACTGATTTTGAGCTTTTAATGGGCAATTTCAGCGGTCCTGCCGGAGCTGTGAGCATACTGCTTCTTTTTGTTGCCGCTGCAATGCTTATCTTGCGCAGGGATATTTCAGCCGGCGCTTTTATCGGAACGATTTCCGGAACCGCTTTGCTGGTCTGCTTGATGCCTGTATCATCTGGAGGTTCGGTTATATATACATTTGCTTCAAATATGGTGATTTTTGCAGCAGTCTATATTATTTCCGATCGCAGAATAGCTCCTAAAAGAGAGTATTATGCTTTTTTTTACGGACTCCTTATAGCTGTTTGTTCGTATATTGTGACGCTTACAACTGGAATGGAAAATGCAGTAGTCATTATCTCTGTTCTTTTTACGCCTGTAGCTTTGGGATTAAAGAATCTTGAAAAAAGGATAGATCTTGCGCGTGAGGAGTCAGAACAGCAGTTAACTGCAATTAATAAAGAAAACGATTTTTTAGGTGAAATGGATATAATAGATTTCGGAGCATCAGAAACTGTCAAATCTGATATGATCGGCGCTGAAAATATTGCGGATAAAAAAATCTTTGTGGCAGAAATGGAGGACGGAGAGCATGAATAAACGAAAGTCCTCGGTTTTTGATGGAATATTTGGCGATAATATCGTACTTTCCTCGCTTATGGTGATCTCTCCTGTAATTATCTGCGGAGATACGTTGAAAAATGCAGTTGCACTGATTTATGCATTCAGTACCATAACTTTTCTTGCAGTTACCGTGTCGTCTTTTGTTCCCTCAAAAATTCCATACACGATAAAAGTAATAATATATGCGTTGATCTCATCTCTGATTTATGTACCGGTTAAATGGGCGACTCAAGAATTTTTTCCGAATGCTATTGAGAGGATAGGCATTTATTTTCCGTTGCTTGCCGTAAATTCCCTCATAATTTTCCGTTCGGAGGCAGAACTTTATAAGCTGCCCAAAGGTACAATGATTATGAAGCTTGTATTCTATATCCTGGGATTTGACTCCGTTATGCTGGCAACAGGCTTTATCCGTGAGCTTTTTGCCTATGGGACTATAAACGGAAAGATCGCAGATATAAACACACTTATCAGTGGCCTTTCCCAGCCGTTCGGTGGATTTATCTTTCTGGGACTTTTCTGCGGTCTGTACCGCTGGATATGTTCCGCTGCAATGAGCAGAAAAGATGAAATAAGGAGTGATGCAGATGTTTCTGGTAAATGACTTTATAGCGCTCCTTGCAGCAAATCTTATATTGACTCAGGCTTTGGGAACGAGTACGCTGTTTATTGCTGCGGGCAGCAGAAAAAATCTTATCGGAACGGCTTTTGTAATTACTGTTTTCACATTTTTCGGTTCTGTTTCGGCTTATTTTACGGATCGTCTGCTTCCGGAAAAATATTCCGATATTAAATTGCTGATTTACATAATCAGTATTGGTATACTATATGTGATTCTTCTTTCTGCGCTTTATTTTATCAGCAGAAGCAAATTTGAAAATTCCAGAAAATATATACATCTGTCGGCTTTTAACTGTGCGGTTATG
This sequence comes from uncultured Ruminococcus sp., assembly GCA_910579835.1. GTDB lineage: Bacteria > Bacillota > Clostridia > Oscillospirales > Ruminococcaceae > Ruminococcus. Next base: position 51,629 of record CAJTWQ010000006.1, on the reverse strand, counting down.
GGAACGCTTTTGACCGTCAGCGGAAGAGCTGCCGGGGATTCGTCTCTTAAAAGCTATATAACAGTGGGACTTGAAGCAGGAATCGGTTTTATTATAGCGGCGCTGATCCTTACAGCGGCTTACAGAATGCTGAATTCGTCTAAGGTTCCAGCTTCGTTCAGAGGCTTTCCGGCAATGCTTATATATCTGGGAATCATATCAATGGCAGTTTATTCGCTTATATAAAGAAATGCGTAAAGCTGCAAGTAGGAGACAAGGATGAAATTTAAAAATAAAGGAAGGAAGATTTATAAGACCAAAGAAAAGAATTATTATGGAAAGAGTGGCGCAGGTAAAGCTTTTTCCATTGGTCTTACGGTTCTGCTTATAGGCGGTATAGGATTTATAGGATATAGTGTAGCGGAGCCTCTCGTTAATTACAGCAAGAAAAAAGGAGATCAGAATACAACTGATTCCACAGTTGTGATTACATCCGCTGAAGTTACTGAAGTTACAACATATGCTTTTACTGATGCTTCCGGAGAACCAGTGATTCCTCACCAAAGCGTGAATTTTGAAGTATATAGGGCGGCAGCGTTAAAAGAAACGGATCTTCTCAGTACAGATGCTCTGGAACTGGCAATCGGCAGGCTTCCGACAGGTCAGGGGATAGAGTATATTGAAGTGCCTCTTAAAGCCAAAGGAGGAGCCGTTTATTATTCAAGCTCGGTCTTTTATGCAGGTGCGTCGAAGGCATATCCTGAAATGCTTACTTTGAATCAGATTGTCACAGTTATTGAAAAGGCAGGATATAAACCGGTTGCCGTTGTCAGCATTTTTAACGATAATCTGCTTCCTGTTACTGACGGAAGCTGCGGATACAGGACATATAATACCGATGAGCAGTGGATAGACAATGAGCCTGCTGCCGGCGGAAAGCCTTGGGCTTCTCCATATTCTGATCTGGCCGTAGGTTATAATGCAGATATAGTGGGAGAGATTTCTTCTGCCGGTTTCGATAAGATCATATGCTCTGATTTAGTTTTTCCGTATTTTCGTCAGAGCGATCTTGATATTCTCGATCCTGAGCTTTCTACACCGTCACGGTCTATGAAAATGACGGCGGCAGCTAATCTTTTGAACGATAGAATATTAAAAAACGGTTCATCCATGTATATTGAAGTATCGGCGGCTGATCTTATAAAAGGCAGCAAGGATGTATTGCAGCCAATGCTTCTTAACATAAACACAATTGTACTGAATCTGAATATTGACGAACTCAGTGCGGGAGTTGCCGCCGACGATACAATATACGATTTTTCCGGAACCGTTGCGGAAAAGGCGGAAAAGGCTGTACAAATGGCAGAGAAAGAGCTTTCTGATTTTAATGTTGTAATAAGGCTGTCGGGTAATTCGCCCTCAATGCTGGAGCTTGTTGAAGCCCGTGACGCTCTTATTAAAAAGGGGTACAGTTCTTTTGTACTGGGATAATTATAGTAATCTGTTTTCATATGATGTCCTGCACGCCAGCGTTTTGTATAGTGTTGCAGGCAGCGTGTGTTAAACTTATGAAGATTGATTCTTAATCCGAAATTTGGAGAATGGAGAAAAAAATGGCAGAGAATTTTAAAGTATCGTTGCAGAAAGTTATAGATGAATTTAAACTGGAGATCATATACATTCACAAAGACGCTAACGATGTCATGATAGATGAAAATGATGTAAACAGGCCCGGACTTCAGTTAATGGGGTTCTACGAGTATTTTAATCCCGAACGCATACAGATAATAGGAAAAATGGAATTTGCATATCTTTCTACTATTGATGAAAAGATGAGGCGTGAAAGGCTTCAGCTTCTTTTTGCGCAGAGGATACCGGCTCTTATAATTACGAGGGAGCTTCCCTATTTTGCTGAAATGCTGGAGCTGGCAAAGGAATATGAGGTGCCTCTGCTGCGAAGCAAGGAAAGCACGTCAAATTTTATGTCGGGACTTATCGCTTTTCTTAATCTTACGCTTGCTCCCAGGATCACCCGGCACGGCGTGCTTATTGAAATTTACGGCGAGGGTGTTTTTATAACCGGAGAATCCGGCGTCGGCAAAAGTGAGACGGCTATTGAGCTTGTAAAGCGAGGTCATCGTCTCGTAGCGGATGACGCTGTTGAAATCAGAAAGGTTTCAAATATAAGTCTGGTGGGAAGCTCGCCGGACAATATCCGTCATTTTCTGGAACTAAGGGGTATCGGCATAATCAATGCACGCAGGCTGTTTGGTATCGGAGCTGTAAAAATGACGGAAAAGCTTGATCTTGTAGTTGAACTGGAACAGTGGAATCCTGAAAAGATATATGATCGAATGGGTGTTGATACGGAGTACGTTTCACTTCTCGGAGTCAAGGTTCCGTCTTTGACAATACCTGTAAAGCCAGGACGTAATTTAGCTGTCATACTTGAAGTTGCAGCTATGAACAACAGGCAGAAGAAAATGGGATATAATGCGGCGCAGGAACTTCTTAACCGCTTGGGAATGGAATCAGACGCAAAAGAAGTTGTCCGTGATTACGAGGCTTTCTGAAGAGCTTTGATCTGTACATATACTAACCGCGGCAAATAATATTTGCTGTGTTCAGGAGGAACATAATGATTAATTTAGATGAACTTACCAGGCTTTGTGAAAAGCTGGGCTGCCGTATAACACCTGAATGTCCACTGAGCGAATACATTACATTTCGTTTCGGAGGAAATTGCCGGGCTTTGATAAGTATAAATTCCGCACAGTCGGCGGCAGAGCTTATCAGATATATGAAAGCAAATTCTATACGATATGGTATTCTTGGACGCGGAAGTAATGTTCTGGCTGACGACAGCGGATTTGACGGGGTAATTCTTCTTTTCGGGAGTGATTTTGCTTCTATTGAGGTCAGAGGAAATATGATTCACTGTGATGCCGGAGTGCTTCTTGCATCTGCGTGCGTTCGGGCGCAGCAGTCCGGTTTGAGCGGAATGGAAAATCTTTTCGGTATTCCAGGCACAGTCGGAGGTGCTCTGTATATGAATGCAGGAGCTTATGGCAGTGAAATTAAAGACATTGTATTATCTGCGGAATATCTCGACGAGGATGGAAGGATCCGAACTATAGGACGTGAAAGTATGGAACTTTCATACCGCCACAGTTTCTTTTCCGATCATACTTACGCTATAATCTCTGTCACAATGCAGCTGGAAAACGGCGATCCGGAAAATATAAAGATGGCGATGAATGAATGCATGGCCAAAAGAAGCGCTAAGCAGCCGCTGGAATATCCAAGTGCCGGAAGTACATTTAAGCGGCCGGAAGGAAGCTATGCATCTCTGCTTATTGATCAGTGCGGTCTGAAAGGAATGCAGTGCGGAGGTGCCATGGTAAGTGAAAAACACAGTGGATTTGTTATTAACAAGGGATATGCTACTTGTGCAGATGTACTTGAATTATGTTCAAAGGTTCAGAAAATAGTAAAGGAAAAGACCGGATATACTCTTGAGCTTGAGCCGGTTATTTTCAGATAAATTATAAACGGAGGCAGCTATGCAGCTTTTGATTGTTACAGGAATGTCCGGCGCGGGAAAATCCAGCGTCATGGACGTAATGGAGGATATTGGATATTATTGTATTGATAATATTCCTCCTAAGCTGATATCAAAATTTGTCGATCTCTGTCGTCAGTCGGAGAGCGCAATAACAAAGGTGGCCGTTGCGGTTGATATACGGACAGGAGATATGTTTGCAGAGATTTTCCGCTCTTGGCAGGAACTGAAAACTGAAAAAGATGTCGATGTAAAGGTGCTTTTTATCGATGCAAATCAAAGGGTTCTTATCAATCGTTATAAGGAAACGCGCCGTAAGCATCCTTTGCAGGAAAAGTTTAACGGCAATATGAAATCGGCAATTGATTATGAATACAGTCAGCTTTCCCAGCTCAGAGAAATTGCGGATTTTTACATAGACACAACTGATTTTGCCACGGCTCAGCTGAAGGAGCATATCAAGTCTATCTTTCTTGAAAGAAGCTCGGATTCTCTGCTGATACAGATAATGTCTTTTGGCTTTAAATATGGTATTCCGTCTGACTGTGATCTTGTGTTTGATGTAAGATGCCTGCCTAATCCATATTATGTGGAGGAGCTGCGTCCTCATACAGGGTGTAATCAGTATGTAAGGGATTTTGTTATGGGATTTTCTCAGTCTCAGGAGCTTTTTAAGAAGCTTGCCGATCTGATTGATTATCTTATACCTCTTTACGTGCATGAGGGAAAGAGTCAGCTTGCTATCGGATTTGGCTGTACAGGAGGAAAGCACCGCTCTATTACCTTTGCCGAACTCATGGCGAAGCATCTTGATGAAAAGGATTACAAAGTTCAGAAGTATCATCGTGATATTGCAAAGGATAGAAAGCATTGAATGTGTTTAAGGAATCTGTTCGTTATCTTTGTGTGTATGTCATTTTGACAAGTTTACAGACAGGAGTGAATAAAAATTTCTTTTTCAAATGAAGTCAGAAAAGAGATCTGTTCAGGGCTGAACGATAAGGATAAGCGTTTCGCATGTCTTTACGGACTGCTGCTGTTCAGCCGGAGTCTTACTCCGGAAAGAATATGTTTTCAGACTGAAAGCAGAGTAGCTTCTGAAATTTTCAGCATACTTTTCGGAAGCGTATTTCATAGCCGTCTTTCCTGCACTCAAAGTGAGAGAAGAGGGAAATCTGTTCTTTATTCCTATGAAATAGAAGATGTCACGCTTATAAAGAACGTTTTTGAAAAATATAGGATCATCGGTTCGGAGAGAACCATAAACTCCGAGATTATTGCTACGAATAGTCTCGGAGTTTTTACAGCCGGAGTTTTTATGGCATGCGGAAGCGTCAATGATCCAACAAAGGAATATCATCTTGAGTTTTCCGTTCCGCAGGAACGTCTTGCGGATGAATTGTCCGTTCTTTTGGGAGACATAGGCGCTGCGGCAAAGACGGTTGTCCGCCGTGGTCAGCATATCGTATACATCAAAGAAAGCGAGTCAATTGAAGATGTGCTTACTTTTATCGGCGCTCAGCGGTGCACTCTTGAACTTATGAACGTAAAGATCTGGAAGGATGTCAGAAACAAGGCTAATCGTATTGCAAACTGTGATTCTGCAAATATTGATAAGGTTGTAAAAGCGGCTATGAGACAGATTGAGGATATAAGGCTTATTCAGCGGAATATCGGATTGGATGCTCTTTCACAGGAGCTTCGGGAGATTGCGGAGCTTCGTCTGGAAAACCGTGACATGAGCCTCCAGGAGATAGGGGAGAGTCTTTCCGTGCCAATCAGCCGTTCAGGAGTTAATCATCGTTTTAAGAAGCTTGCAGCTATAGCAGACGAGTTCCGAAGCAGAGGTGAAAGCAATGAAACAGGATAATTTTGTAAATCTTCATGTTCATACGGAATACAGTCTCCTTGACGGCGCATGCCGTATAAAAGAGCTTATAAAGCGCATAAAGGAAATGGGGCAGAAAGCGGTAGCTATAACAGATCACGGAAATATGTACGGAGCTGTAGAATTTTGGAATGAAGCTGTAAAAGAGGGAATAAGACCGATAATAGGCTGCGAAGTTTATGTAGCACCGCGGACGAGATTTGATAAGGAGCCGGGAATTGATCAGCGTCCCTATCATCTTGTGCTGCTTTGTGAAAATAATGAGGGATATACAAATCTTGTAAAGCTGGTATCGGCAGCCTCTATTGAGGGCTTTTATAACCGTCCGAGAGTTGATAAGGAGCTGTTGGAAAAATACAGTAAAGGTCTTATTTGTTTATCCGCTTGTCTTGCCGGGGAGATTCCAAGACTGCTTGCAGATGGAAATTACGATGGGGCAAAAGAAGCAGCTTTGACTTATCGTGATATTTTTGGTGAAAATAATTTCTTTATTGAGATTCAGAATCATGGCATTGAGAATGAACTAAAAATTCTTCCGATGCTTTATAAGCTTCACCAAGAGACAGGAATACCGTTAGTCGCTACCAATGACTGTCACTATATAAACAAGGAAGACAGTTATATACAGAACGTCCTTATGTGCATCCAGACTGGAAAGATACTGGGGGATTCCGGAGGACTGAGCTTTGAAACAAATGAATTTTATTTAAAATCCGCCGATGATATGGCGTCTCTGTTCAAAGGCCATGAAGAGGCGGTTCTGATAACTTCTGAGATTGCCGAACGATGTCATGTGGAATTTGAATTCGGTAATATAAAGCTGCCGCGCTTCAATATTGACGGTGTTGTTGATAACGAAGTTTTTTTCAGGGATATCTGCCTAAAAGGTATGTACAGATTTTACGGTTCCACCCCCTCTAATGATGTTAGAGAGCGTATGGAGTATGAGCTTTCAATAATTATTAAAATGGGATATACCGACTATTATCTTATCGTCTGGGATTTTATACGCTATGCCAGAATGAACAATATTCCTGTTGGACCAGGACGAGGTTCGGGAGCCGGAAGTCTTTGCGCTTATTGCATAGGTATAACGGGCATTGATCCGATGAAGTACAATCTTCTGTTTGAGCGTTTTCTTAATCCGGAACGTGTTAGTATGCCGGATTTTGATATTGATTTTTGCATTGAGGGGCGTCAGGATGTTAAGGATTATGTAGTGCGGAAGTATGGAAAGGAATATGTTTCGGAGATCATTGCTTTCGATACTTTGAAAGCAAGGGCAGCTGTCCGCGATGTAGGCAGAGTATTGAATTTGCCATATCAGCTGTGTGACAAAGTAGCAAAACTGATAGATCCGAAGTCAAAGCTGGAAGATGCAATTCGTCAGTCAGGAGAATTGACTCAGCTTTACCGGACTGACAAATCTGTAAAAACACTTCTTGATATTGCCGGTCGGCTGGAGGGGATGCCTCGTCATACTTCTACTCATGCGGCAGGCGTGGTAATATCAGCCGTTCCGCTCGATGAATTGGTACCTCTGCAGAAAAACGACGATACAATTATTACGCAGTACACTATGACTGTTCTCGAATCTCTTGGCCTGCTGAAAATGGATTTTCTTGGTTTGCGTAACTTAACTATAATCCGTGATACTGTAAATGAGATACGGCATACTGAACCGGACTTTGATATTTCTGCTGTTCCTCTTAATGATGAGGCAGTTTACAGGATGATGTCTGACGGCAGCACAGCAGGTATATTTCAATTTGAAAGTGCGGGCATGACGCGTTGGCTTACAGAAATGAAACCGGAAAGGCTGGAAGATCTTATCGTAATAATTTCTCTATATCGTCCTGGTCCCATGAAATCTATACCAGTTTATATTGAGAATAAGAAAAATCCGGACTGTGTTGTCTACAAGCATCCTATTCTCAAAAGTATTCTGGAGGAGACATACGGCGTTATGATATATCAGGAGCAAGTAATGGAAATTTGCCGCAAGTTAGCCGGATATTCGTATGGTCATGCTGATATTGTGCGCCGTGCCATGGCAAAAAAAAAGCAGGACGTTATGCTTAGGGAACGCGAAAGCTTTGTAAACGGAGCGGCTGAAAGGGGAGTATCAGCAGAGACAGCAAATTCTGTTTTTGATGAAATGATAAGCTTTGCATCTTATGCTTTTAATAAATCCCATGCGGCAGCTTATGCTTATCTTGCGTATCAGACAGCTTATTTAAAATGCCATTACTACGGTATATATATGGCGGCTTTGATGTCCAGCGTTATGACAAGTACAGCCAAGCTGACGGAATATATGTTATCCTGCCGCAGTTCTGGTTTAGACATCCGGCCTCCGGATATTAATCGGAGCATGAAAGGATTCAGCTGCATAAAAGGAACAATGTATTACGGCTTGCTTGCTATAAAAAACATCGGCGGCGGTCTGGCAGAAAGGATTATTGCTGAAAGAGAGAGAAACGGTAATTTCCATGGACTTCAGGATTTTTGCGGGCGTGTGGGCGGACGTGATCTGAATAAAAAGGCTCTTGAAAATCTCATTAAAGCTGGCGCATTTGACGGATTGGAATTAAATCGACGTCAGATGCTGGAATATTATGAAACAATTCTAGATGCATCTGGCAGCAGTTCACGCGGAATGATTGAGGGACAACTTAATTTTCTTGAAGATTTCGATCACGGTGATAAAGGGCTGCATATACCAGATCTTCCGGAATATGAATTACGCAGACTGCTTTCAATGGAAAAGGAAGCAGCAGGAATGTATCTCACAGGCAACCCTCTTGACGAATACTGTCATATGGCGGCTTTAATGCATACAAGAAGCATAACTTCCATTGTTTCCGAGGGGGCAGAGATCAGCGACGGAGAGCAGGTAAAACTGTTGTGTACGGTACAAAGCGTCAAAAGACATGTTACCAAAAAAAACTATCAGATGTGTTTTATGACAGTGGCAGATGAAAGCGGTGAAATTGAAGCAGTAATCTTTCCGGATCTGTATGCATTGCTTTCTTCTCATCTTATAGAGGATAATATTATGATTCTGACCGGAAAACTATCCATAAAGGATGACAGTGTTTCGGTGGTATGCAGTTCTGTCATCGCCGAGAAAGAATTTGAACGGTATGCAGAGAATATGAAGATGTGCATAAAGATTTCTTCAGTTGAAACATCTATTGTAAAACAATTAGAAGATATTTGCGGACGATATAGCGGATGTACTCCGGTATGTTTTTATCTCACAGACATTAAAAAAACAGTAATGCCGAAGAAGCATCTTAATATTAGTGTTACTAAAGAAAGCTTTTATGCATTAACAAAGCTTTTTCCTATATCGGAAATCGGTCTTATAAAGTAAAAATTCTTTTATATGCCTGAAACAGCAAGGATATTCTTTCAGGTTGATTTTCATAGAGTTATCTTCCAAAGCAAAATATAGAACTGTTTAATTCATATCAGCTCTGTTTTGATTCTATCCTGATGACCGAATTACAAAGACGAAAAAAAGACCTTGCTGACGGTAAGATCAGTAAGGCTGAATATACAGAATGGAAGCTGAATTGGCAGAAAACTACCGATGACTGTGGTAAGCACGAGATTTCGAAAGAGTGGCGCAATCTGTAAGCCGCTTGAAACGAAGAACATTTTCAGTTTAGCTCCCTGTTATCAAATTGTTATCATTGGATTTTTAAGGATTTGAAAACGGCATAATTTCGGCGTTTTTGAAGCCTTGTTGATTATTATTCCCACTCCTCAGACACTCTTTTGTATTAAACAAATTTGTTTAAAGAGTTTGCGCCGTAGTATCTCAGTTATACAATTAGCTATGTATTATACTCGCCGATGATGCTTTGTTATCCGATATGATAGCACATTTTGCAGCTTGTCGGAACAATAATGTCTGGTGGTTTGCTCCTTATTGGTATTATAGCGTAGAATTGGGTGGTTGTTGTGATTTGACAAGCAGAATACAAAAAAACTGTTTTTCCCTGACATGACCTTTCATGGGGCTTAACGAGGTAATTTTTGCCTGTATATAGCCTTTATTGAACTTGACTTCAACTGTAAAAATAAAAGTTAATAAATTTAATATAAAAATAAATGGTAATCGCCTAATAACCGACCAGTCTATCCAAAGAAGTCCAAATAGACTAAAATAGAAATAACAAACAGAATTCGGCACATCGACACATTTCATCAGAGGCGATCTAAAATGATCTTTTATAATGACAGCATTGAACAGAATCTACAAGCTGCAAAAATATTTTGCAGGAATTATCATCAGTGTGACGTCTGCGGCTGATTAATTAAAAGCTTGCGCAGCAATACTTGATCATAGGAATCAATCACTCCGTCTCCGCAAAGATCAGCGTTTGCAGCCTGATCGACAGAAAGAACTGTACGACAGAGAATATGATTCTGGAGCAAAACTAAATCAGCCATTCCCACTGAGCCGTCAAGATTCACATCGCCCATAAGATTTTCAAACTTCTCGTAAACGGCAGTAATTGTAATATCGCTGGTAAATGAGATGCTTGTAGATTCCGATTCATCCATGGAGCCGTCGGAGACCTCCCAATGAGAGAATTTATAGCCAGATTCGGGTTTTGCACTGACAGATACAGGAAAGTCAGTATAATAGTTGCCGCTCCATGAACCAGATGACAGATCAGGGGTAATAGTATTGATTGTTACTTTCCTCATTGGATCATTATTTTTAATAGTTATATTTGCAAGAGAACCTTTAAGAAAGAAATTGTTTTTCAATGCTTTCACGATATTCGGATATCTGTTTTTGTAAAAGTTATTTACCGAATCAACCGCATCTGAAAAGATTTTTTCAGCATTATCTTCATCAGATGTTTTAGAGGGAAAACGCTTGTAAGTATCTATTATTGCATCGTGATATTCAGCCGAAAACTTATCTATAATCCTGGAAACACGCAAGTAATCAAAATTATTGTTTGCCATATCCATAAAAGTGCGGCAGAATTGCTCTCTGAAGTCCTCGTTTTCCATTACTGATTTCATCAGACATCCAACAAAAGAATCCGAATTGTTTTTTAGAAATTCATTTAATGAGTCTCTTTCCTCAGGCGGATTAATTTTATTGTATGGATCCTGGCAGTATTCTGTATCAAAGAGAATAAAGTGCCATTTACCGTCAGCATAAGGATTTGATGAATCAGGAACTGAAGATTTCCACATGGACATATTGTTACATCCCCAGTCCATATTGTTGAAATAGATTTCAGCGCTTACATAGTCCGTAAAAGACTGCATATCAATTTTTTTACATAGTTGAATGTAATTTTCCTCAATTGAAAAATCTGTAGATCTTATTCAACTGTAAAGATCCAACCATTCGTTTAATGTTTCTTCGTTACCGTCCTCGAGCTGTTCATTCTTTATTATGCAGACGTTATTTTTGCCGACATCAAAGTGAGAATCCACGAAATCATCATCTATCTTTTCAGTAATGTCATAACGCCCCCAGAATTCTCCGTTAATAAATACGATACAAGATTCCATTCCTTGAGTAAGAAAATCTCTGTCAGATACGATAGTCTGATTCAAATGGTCCCGAAAACGTGAATAATCGCTGAAATCTCCGTCGTTTCTAAGAATAAAGCTGTTAAATTTATTGATTTTTTTACCTGTAGCTTCGCTTGTCAAGTTTCCCGAAAACAAATCGAATTCCAACTTGGAAGCGCCATACTGGCTTCGTGCATAAATATTAAAGCTCTTTTGCGGATATACGCGGGAAATTTCGCCGTGGATCCTGATGCCTATATTTTGAGTATGCTGAAGCTTACCGTTGTCAAAGCTCTATATAGAAGCAGGGCACTCCCACTCTGAACCTCTGTTATCGTAGTTGTAATTATTTCCCTTTACATAAATTCCCTTTTCATTGTCAAAAAGATTGTCGTTATCGGTGACAATGGAAATAACTTTCATATTCTGATAGTAATAATTTCTGTCCTGATATCCTACAAAATAAGAAGCTGTTACAGTATCGCTGTAGTTGCCCTCCGCGTCAATGGCGACAGCATTTATAATAAAAGCCTTATCTATTGGTTTTGAAGGGGGAACATATCCCCACGTAGTCGTGATGTCGGTTATTTCGCTCAGTTTATTTTCGGATGCGGAAATATCACTTACGTCAATGGGGGAACTGTATACGCTGGATGATATGGTAGGCTAACTTCCGTCAAGAGTGTAATAAACCGTTGTGCCTTTCGGAACGTCAATATACAGAGAGAATCCATCAGGATAGAATCCGCCCTCATTTGAGAGCACGGGTTCAGGAACGTCAACTGAAATGACGTCTTTTTTCTCATTAGGAGCGCCAGGAGTCATAGACATCATTGCGAAGTCACCGGAGCCGTCAGGAACACGTCCGTATGTAACATTTGCTTTCATAATTCCAAAAGTCACAGTATCAGCGGATGAACCGTCGGGCGCTGTAAGTATCAGAGTCTCTCCATTGGTGGAAAGGCCAAAAGGTGCCGTATATTGTCGGGGGATCTGAGGTATCAGGGAATCGCAGAAAACGATGAGTCTCTGATCGGCACCGATAGATGCGTCTTCCGGAAAAGTATACTTATAAGGCTTGCTTTCTTTGTCTGACAGTCCATATCCGGCAAGGCTGACAGTTTTGGAAGAAGAATTGTAAAGTTCTATCCAGTCGTAGAAATTTCCGTCAGCAGCGGCAAAAGAAGTATTTTTTGCACAGATTTCATTTATAAGCACAATGTTTTTCTCCTGTGCAGCAACAGGAGAAACTGATGTAAGAGTAAGGGCAAGAGCTGATATACAGCATATGGAGATAAATTTTTTTATTTTTTCATATTAACATCCCTTCCAGAGAGCAAGATTATTTCAGACCTGTTATTTTATAATATCTTTTTTTCGTCAATGTCAATTCTTTTTTGGCATTTTAGAAAGCTTTTTGCAGAGGCTGCCATTCTTCTTTTCGGAGGAGTATTTTTATTCACAAAAAGCGATGTGGAACAATAAATCAAGGAAATTGCTGCGTTTGACCGTCAAGTTTTCAACATCATTACTTATTTTTTTTTATCCAGTTGTAGACGTTAGCTTTGTTTATGCCTAAAACCTTTCCGATTTCCCGTCCGCTGACTCCGGAATAATACATTTTCATTGCAAGTTTCTTTGTTTCATCAGGATATTCATGCTTTTTAGGATTAAGCGTATACCTTGTTCCGCATTCCTTGCATCTGCAGCGCTGTGTCCCTGATCTGTTATATCCTATTTTCACTTGATTTTCTTGTTTCTTGCAATTCGGGCATATTTTACCTTCTTCTATCTTTGCTTTTCTCAATTTTCTCAGCTCCTTATGGATTTTATTTTATTATAACATAATATTCGCTAAATGTCCACCTCTTTTCTATATATCCTCTTGACAAAATCAGTTTATTTGTGTATAATATACAAAGAAGATATATTTTTAATACTAATCCTGCTTGTAAATATGGAATTATCTGGCGGAATTAGTGTGACTACCTGAAAACATGAAAGGACGATTAACATGAACAACTTAAAGAAAAGACTTATTTCTCTTGTTCTTCTGACCTGTGTGGCTCTTTCGTCATTTGCAGGCTGCTCAAAAGCTGATAACAGCAGTAAGAAAGATTCCTCTGACAGCAGTAAAGTTCAGGACGATACAAAAGGCGCAGATGAAACCACGGAAGCCGGCAAAACAGATTCGTCTGAAAAAACAACTTCATCTCCTATTATTGACAGCCCTTTTGAATATGTAACTGATGCAAACGGCAATGTCATTTTGCCTATGCAGTCGGATGTAATCGGCAGCGGAAATGAGGTGTTTGATGCCCCAGATCCTGAGGGTATTGATATTTCTCCATCTATCTCCGATAACTCGGGTCAGCCGTCTACTAAATCTGTTGATGTAACCGATGCCAATGGAGAAAAGGTTACCGACAGCAATGGCAATCAGATGACCGAATACGTTACATCCAGTGGCAATTCTGATTATCAAAGCAAGATAGGTGGAAACTATGTCCTCTGGATGGATGTTTCTAAAAATGAAAATTTTGTTTTTAACGGCAAATTCATAAAGATAACTTTTGATATTAATGAGGATATCCCCGATGGTGAATATCCTGTTACGTTTGTTACCGATTTCTCTACGACTCAGGCACAGGAAACTAATCCAGCTAAAATTTTCCCTGGAACTATTACAGTTGGTGGAGAAGCGAAGAAGGGAGAAGATTACTCCAATGAAAAAGATTTTATTCTTTACGGAGATAATATAAGCTGTAAACAGGGCGATACTGTTGATTTCTATATATACACAAAGAATAATCCCGGTTTAGCTGCTACTCTTCTCTGGTTCTATTATGACTCCAATGCTATGACGGCTAAGAAGAATTCGGCAAAACCTGCCGGAGAATTTGCAGAGGTAACAAGACGAGTTGATTCCGATCGCGTTGATTCCGATTCTTGATTTTTTGTTATCCGCGTAGCAGTTGGTGATTTTAAGTACTTTTGAATAAAAAAGCGGAGGATCTCTGTTTTATTCCGAAAAACCTGACCTTTTTTAAGGACAGGTTTTTTTATGGATTGCATTCACTCAAAAAACGAATGATTTTGATTTTTAACAAAAGTCTGATTTGTGAAGAAATTAGGAAAATTGATCAAAAGACTTGAAATTTCAGTAAATTTTTGATATAATGTAATTATTATTTATAGTGAAAAGAGGATGTCAGATGAAAAAAACACTTGATTGGGAAAAATATCTTGAAAAGGCTTCTGAAACTGTTTCTGAAGGTATTGTAATGCTGAAAAATGATAACCACGCTCTTCCTCTTCCGAAAGATGAGGTTGTTTCGGTTTTCGGACGTATTCAGCTTCATTATTACAAAAGTGGAACCGGTTCAGGCGGAATGGTAAATGTTTCCAAAGTTACAGGAATCATTGACGGACTTATTGAGTCCGGTATAAAACTCAATACGGAGCTTCTTAATGTATATCGCCAATGGGATCAGGAAAATCCTTTTGATCTCGGAAAAGGCTGGGGCGAAGAGCCTTGGTCTCAGAAGGAAATGCCTTTGGATGATAAAATCGTTAGCCGTGCTGCAGAGAAAGGAACAACAGCTATTGTTATTATAGGCAGAACGGCCGGTGAGGAAATGGATGCGTGCCTGGAGGAGGGCTCTTTTCTGTTGACGGAAATAGAGCTTGATATGCTGAAAAAAGTCCGCAGGCACTTTAAGAAAGTTATTGTTCTTCTGAATGTCGGCGGACTTATAGATATGTCGTTTGTTGATTCCTGTTGTCCTGATTCTGTTTTATACATATGGCAGGGCGGTATGACTGGCGGAACGGGAACAGCCGCCGTTCTCACGGGAAAAATAAGTCCTTCCGGAAAACTTCCAGATACAATTGCATACAATGTGTCTGATTATCCGTCTAATACATGTTTTGGCGGCAAAAGTTTTAATATTTACTGCGAAGATATATATGTTGGATACCGTTGGTTTGAAACATTTGCTCCCGAAAAAGTTCGTTATCCATTCGGATTCGGACTTTCGTACACTTCCTTTGAGATAACCCCAATACACACAACGGGTAACGGAGTGGAGATCACCATTACCTGCGCTGTGAAAAATATTGGTGAGTTCAGCGGAAAAGAAGTTGTTCAGGTGTACTGCGAAGCTCCTCAGGGAAATCTGGGCAAGCCGTCAAGAATTCTTTGTGGCTACGGCAAAACCAAGCTTCTTCAGCCGGGGGAAACTCAGGAACTTGATGTTGCGGTGAGTATTGCAGATTTTGCTTCATACGATGATTCAGGTGCTTCCGGAAGCAGATCGTGCTGGGTGCTTGAAAGCGGAGAATATAATTTTTATGTAGGTTCTGATGTGAGAAGCGCATCGATGGCTGTAACTATTGAGCAGGAAAGAGGAGTTGTGGTGAAACGCTGTGTTCAGGCAATGGCTCCGGTAACGCCGTTTAAACGGACGCGCGCCGAAATGAAGGAAAGCGGTCTTGTTCCGGAATATGAGGATGTTCCTTTAAATACTGTGGATGAGGAACAGCGACGTATGTATAGACTCCCGAAGGAAATTCCATATACTGGCGATAAGGGAATCAGGCTTGCTGATGTGGCTGCGAAAAAGAACAATATGAACGAATTTATCGCTCAGCTTTCCGATAAGGAGCTTTCATGCATAGTAAGAGGCGAGGGTATGGGAAGTCCGAGGGTTACGGCAGGTACGGCTTCTGCTTTTGGCGGTGTTTCCGATGTGCTTACCGCCTTTGGTATTCCGTCAGGCTGCTGTGCCGACGGTCCGTCCGGAATGCGTCTTGACTGCGGAGCAAAGGCTTTCAGCATTCCTAACGGAACTATGATAGCTTCAACGTTTAACAAAGAGCTTATACAGGAACTGTTTGAATTTATGGGTCTTGAGATGACTGCAAATAAAGTGGAGTGTCTTTTGGGACCGGGTATGAACATACATCGTCATCCTTTGAACGGGCGAAACTTTGAGTACTTTTCAGAGGATCCGTTCCTGACTGGAACAATGGCGGCTTCGGAAATCAAAGGGCTTCATTCCTCAGGCGTTACAGGCACTTTAAAACATTTCTGTGCTAATAATCAGGAGACTAATCGTCATTTTATTGATTCAGTTGTTTCTGAGAGAGCCTTGAGAGAGATTTATCTTAAAGGCTTTGAAATAGCTGTCCGTGACGGAAAGGCCGATTCAATCATGACCACATACGGCTCTGTAAACGGATTATGGACAGCCGGAAACTTTGATCTTAATACAATGATTCTTCGTGAAGAATGGGGATTTAAAGGAATTACCATGACAGATTGGTGGGCTAATGTCAATGAAAGAGGAAAAGAGCCGTCACGGAATAATCTGGCAGCTATGGTGCGCGCTCAGAATGATCTGTACATGGTTTGTGCATCCGGCAGTGATAATGACGATAATATTTTGGAATCACTGGAAAATGGATTTCTTACAATAGGTGAGCTTCAGCGCAGCGCACGCAATATACTGTCATTTATAATTAAAACCAATACAATGAAGCGGATTATGGGGGAAGAAACAGAGGTTGAGATCATCGGTCGTGAGTCGGATGCTTCTGTTAATGATTCCGATGTTGAATGGTACGATGTTGATGGCAGTTTTACACTTGATCTGACGGGAGTAAAAAGTGAGGCCGGAAAAAATTACAGCTTTGCTCTCAATGTGAGCCGTCCCGGTTGGTATAAGATTACAGTTACAGCCTCATCAGAGGCAAGCGAGCTGGCACAGATTCCGCTTACGCTGTTCCTTATGGGATCAGCTTCCGGAACCATGACCTGGAGAGGGACGAATGGGGAACCTGTATCATGCTCCACAGAGGCTCCTGTATTCTCACGTTTTACGGCTGTAAGGCTTTATTTTGCGCAGAACGGTCTTAATTTGCACAGTGTTTCCTTTGAGCTTTCACGTCCGGCTGAGGATATGAGTATTGCATTTGTTGCAGAGGAGGATAAGCAGTGAGCATACAGATTTTTGGGACGAAAAAATGTTTTGACACTAAAAAGACCGAGCGTTGGTTTAAGGAGCGCGGCATAAAGTATCAGTTTATTGATATGAAAGAAAAGGGAATGAGCCGCGGAGAATTCAACAGTGTGGTGCAGGCAGTGAGCGGCGCAGATAAGCTTATCAGTGATAAATCCAAGGATAAGGAGCTTCTGACGCTTATAAAATATCTGACCGATGAGGATAAAGCGGAAAAGCTCTTTGAGAATCAGCAGATAATTAAAACCCCTGTTGTGCGCAGCGGTAAAAAGGCAGTAATAGGCTTTTTTCCGGAGGTCTGGAAAGAATGGGAATAAATTTGTATGTTTTCTTGATTTTTGAGAAAATATATGATATAATGATTACATGGTTTATATGACTGGGGGGATCCCCGAAAGGAGTCTTATTTATGGGTATACTTAAAGCAGCGTTAACAGCGGCGACATCGACAATGGCAGATCAATGGCTCGAATTCTATTCATGCGATTCAATGCCTGCCGGAACTCTCGTTCTGAGAGCTAAAAGGCAGACCGGAAAGCATTCATCCAATAAAAAAGGAAACGAAAACGTGATTTCTGACGGCAGCAAAATTGTTGTCAATGAAGGTCAGGCTATGATTATGGTAGAGCAGGGCATGGTTACAGAAATTGCAACAGAGGCCGGCGTTTATACATATAATTCTTCTGAATCGCCAAGTATTTTTTCAAGCAGTTTCGGCAAAGGGCTTGCCGGAACATTTAAAGAAATGTGGGATAGAATAAAGCATGGCGGAGATGCGGCAAAGGATCAAAGAATATATTTCTTCAATATGAAGGAAATCATGGATAATACGTTCGGTACGCTTTCATCGGTAGGATTCAGAATGAAATATGAGGATATCGGCAGAAGTTTTACCGTAAGTGTTCGCTGCAACGGTACATATACATTCAGGATTTCAGATCCGGTACTTTTCTATGTCAATGTCTGCGGAAATGTAGCAAATACATATGACAGGGAAATCCTTGACAAGCAGATAAGAAGTGAATTTGTAGATGCTCTTAATCCTGCTTTTTCCGAGATTTCATCTAAGGGTATCAGATATGATCAGCTTGCAGGCAGCAATGCATATGTAAAAGATGCTCTGAGCAATGCTCTTGCATCCAGGTGGGAGGAAAAAAGAGGAATTACCCTCATGGGGGTATTTATTAATTCCGTAACTATTCCTGACGGTGATCTGAAGAAGATTCAGGAATACGAGGATAAGGCGTGGCTTAAGGATCCGGGCAATGCTGCGACGCTTCTGGCAGAGGCTCAGGCAGAAGCAATGAAAACTGCCGCAGGAAATTCCGGAGGAGCTGCAATGGGATTTTTCGGCATGAATATGGCTGCACAGGCCGGCGGAATGAATGCTCAGAATCTTTACGCTATGGGGGCTGCTCAGCAGGCAGTGGCTTCACAGAACGCTCACAACAGCGGAAATACATGGCATTGCTCCTGCGGAACGTCAAATAACGGAAAGTTCTGTAATAACTGCGGAAATCCCAAGCCTGTGCCTTCAAATGGCTGGAAATGCGGCTGCGGCGCTGAAAATACCGGCAAATTCTGCGCCGAGTGCGGCAAACCAAGACCTGCTGAAAACGGATGGACTTGTTCATGCGGCGCTGTAAACAAGGGAAAGTTCTGCGCTGAATGCGGAAAGCAGAAACCGGTCGGCGCTCCACTCTATCGTTGCGATAAGTGCGGCTGGGAACCGGCTGACCCTTTTAATCCTCCGAAATTTTGCGCTGAATGCGGCGATCCGTTTAACGATTCAGATATTGTGAAATAAGTACATCGGGCATCCGTTTAAGGATGCCCGATGCTTATTTAACATTATCTGTATTTATAGACCGTAGCAGTTTCAAATCCATCCAGAAGCGTTGTCATATGTCCGAAAGCCATTCCTGTTCCTTTAGCGACACAGTTGATGGAATCCTTGGCTATTTTACAGTTAATACCTAAAGTACGCTTAATGAGCTGCGGCAGTCCCCCCAGAAGAGCCCCGCCTCCAGTCATAAGCAGACCGTTGTCATAAATATCTCCCACAAGCTCCGGCGGAGCGTCCTCCAGTACCTTTCTTATTGCTTCCATAATTGCAAATGTATCATCCTCGATTGCTTCAAAAAGTTCCAGTTCGCTGAGCAGAACCTGCGCCGGAAGTCCTTTAAGCAGACTTCTGCCTTTAACAAGGCAGGTCATTTCTTCATTGGGATCATAGAGGTTGCAAAGCTTCATTTTTACCTTTTCCGCCGTTCTTTCGCCTATAAGCAGCTTATACTTATTCTGCATATATCGGATTATGGAACGGTCTATTTTATTGCCGGCGGTTTTAATGGTATGTGAGGTAACAATGCCGTTCATGGAAACAATAGCTACATCCGTTGTGCCGCCGCCTATGTCAACGATCAGATGCCCCTTGGCTTTTGTAATATTAACACCTGCGCCGATCATTGCGGCAATAGGCTCCTGAATAAGATATACCTGACGGGAACCTGCGCTTTTGGCTGCATCAACAACAGCACGGCTTTCAATATCAGTTATGAAGGAGGGGACGCAAATGATGATTCTGGGTTTAAGGAGCTGATGCCCGGTAACTTTAAGGATAAATTCGCGTATCATGCTGTGAGTAAGGTCGTCGTCAGAGATGACGCCTTCGCTTATGGGACGTGCAACGGCTATATAATCAGGATTTCTGCCAATCATTTCGTAGGCCTCTCTGCCTACCGCCAGAACGCGTTCGGTTCGGGTGTTGTAGGCAATAACAGAGGGTTCGCTTAGAACGACACCTTTGCTGCCCATTGTCATAACGATGTTTGATGTGCCCAGATCTATTCCAATATCAGTATTTGCCATATTTATTAACCTTTCCTCTTTCTTTCCGGAATTATATTTCTGAAAAAATACCGTCGTTTTTGCCGGAATTATTATTTTTAAGCATATTTTTCAGGCAGGTATACCGCCTTGCGCTTCGGTTATTATCGACCATTTTCTGAATTTCTTCCTCCTGACCTATGATTATAAGCATCTTTTTTGCTCTTGTAACAGCAGTATAGAGGAGACTTCGGTAAGACAGCTTGCTGAAACCGTCCATAAGCGGAATAATAACTATTTCAAATTCGCACCCTTGGCTTTTATGTACAGTGATAGCATATGCCAGCTCAATCTGAGGAAGCTGATCGAAAGTAAATACGGCGTTTCGTCCGTCAAAATCAATTACGGCAAGCTTGTCCAGGTTATTGATGCTGACAATACGTCCGATGTCGCCGTTGAATATGCCGGTGCCCTGTTCGTCTCTCTTTCGCCAGACAATATCGTAATTGTTTTTTGTCTGCATTACCTTATCGCCCTCACGGAATATGTAAATATGACCTTTATGTTCCGTTTTTTTCCGTGACGGTGGATTCAGTTTTTCCTGCAGCAGTTTATTCAGCTCTACTGTGCCGAGAGTTCCTTTTCTGGAAGGACAGAGGATCTGTATGTCGTCGACAGGATTGATATTATAAGCCCTGGGAAGTCTTTTTTCCGCCAGATCTGCCAGAAGTTCCGCTGATTTCCCGTAATCACTGCGTTTGAAAAAGAAAAAATCATTGTTTTTCTGGGTTAGATCCGGATATTCGCCGGAAACAATTTTGTGTGCATTGGTGATTATGCAGCTTTGACGCGCCTGTCTGAATATCTCTTTAAGGGCAACTACCGGGACAATACCGCAGTCTATAAGATCCTTCAGCAGATTGCCGGCACCGACGGAAGGAAGCTGATCGCTGTCTCCGACCATAATTATCCGGCATCCAAGCCTGAGTGCACGAAGAAGCTTTTCAAAGAGAAGCACATCAACCATTGACATTTCATCAATAACAATAACGTCACATTCAAGCGGATTGTTTTCATTGTGTGCAAAGGTCAGCTTTCCTCCGATATTGTATATGACTTCTAAAAGCCGATGAATAGTTTTTGCTTCTTTGCCTGTAAGGTCTGACATTCTTTTGGCAGCCCGTCCGGTTGGAGCAGCAAGAAGAACTTTTCGTCCCTGTTTTTCAAAAATTGAAATTATGGCGTTAAGTGCTGTGGTTTTTCCTGTTCCGGGACCTCCGGTAAGTATCATAAGCCCCCGTGAAACGGCGGATGTTATAGCCTGTCTCTGGATAGTTTCATATTTTATATGGTGTTCTTCTTCCTCAATGTTGATAAGAATTTCAAAGTCAAAATCTTCTGGAGAGGTGAAATCCTTAAGTATATTTATTCTGTCTGCAATAAACTGTTCGGCATAATAGTAATCAGGGAGATAAACGTATTCGCGGCTGTTTTTCCAGTATTCAAAAAGCTCCCGATCGTCAAGGGCGCTGTTGTATGCGGTGTAGAAATCAGATTCACTGACGCTTAGAACTCTGACCGCTTTGGAGCAAAGAATTTCAAGGGGAAGGCAGGTATGACCGATTGATGAATTTGCCTTTAGGATATACTGCGCTCCAGCGATAATACGTTTTTCGGAATTCTTATCTATGTTAAGGTCAAAAGCGATATTATCGGCCTTTTCAAATTCCAGTTCAATGGAATCGCCGCACAGCAGATATGGATTCAGTTTCATAAGCTCAATGGCATCTGTTCCGAATTTACGGTAGGCGTTCATTGCATACTGTGATTTTACATCATATTTCTGCAGGAAAGTCATTATACAGCGCAGGGAAAAAAGCTTTTTTGTTTCGGCGGCGATCTCTTCACATTTTGCTTTGGAAATCCCTTTTATCTCCGATAGTCTATGAGGCTGATTTTCCATAATATCCAGAGTTTGAGCTCCGAAAACACTGACAATTTTTTTTGCCAGTCCGGGTCCGATACCCTTAACGGCTCCGGATGCAAGGTACTTTTCGATATTTACAACAGTGTCAGGAAGCTTTCTTTCACAGTACTCTGCTTTGAACTGAGTTCCGAATTTCTTGTGGCTGATATACTGACCTTCAAGGATAAGACCTTCGCCCTCCTCTACGTCTCCGAGATCACCGACGGCTGTTATAAGTTCACCGCCGGAGTCAATATCGACTACTGCATAACCGTTAAACTCGTTTCTGAAAAGGATACTTTCAACCGTCCCCTCAATGTGAAGCGGTTTTTCGTCCATATTTATCCTCCTTTCTTGTTTTTTCGCTTATTTATTATTATACTATATTTTCTGCTGAATTGCAAACATTTCGGGTAATTTTTTTTCAAGTTCACGGATATCGGTCAGTTCCGCCGTAGGAAGCGCATTGCAGAAATCACGGCACATTTTGAGCTGACTGGATTCCGCATCTATTGATACAAGCAGCAGTCCTTCGATTTCATGGGCTTTCCTCGTCAGGACGTTTTCCATATATTCCAGCTTATGTTCAAGCTGATCGTCCGCTGGTAATACAGGCATTACGGCAATGACAGGGACGGCCTTCATTCTCAGCTTGGAGCAGCAGAAAAGACATCCGAATTCTATCCCGGCAATTACAGTCAATACAGCAGCAGAAATGATAATAGCTATATCCATTTTTACCCCACCTTACATATATGCTTGATTTGCAATAGCGTTTAGTATAAGAGCTTGTTGATATATTATATTCAATGCAAAGGAAAATGGTGAAGCATAAATTACCGGATAGGGCATAATAAAATCGTGTACGGACATAGCCTAAGTGCCGCAGAAAAAATAATGAACGTAGTGAGCGAAAGCGTGAATTCCCTGTATCTTCCGGCAGCGGCCGTTTATTCAGAGTGAATCGGGACTTGCGTCACGTCGGCACATTCTTCTGAGAAGGGCAAGGAAAACAATCAGTTCTGTAATAAATGTCAGTGACCAGGAAATCGTATAGGAAAGATAGAGATTCTGTAGGGTATGATACTTTGGAATACGGAAAATTGTATATATCCAGATGATTCTCATTCCGCAGACTCCGGCAATGGTAATAATCATCGGGAGAATGGAATATCCTATTCCCCGAATTAGTCCAGTGGTTACATCCATAAGTCCGCAAAGAAAATAGGGAATGCATATATATGTCATTCTTATAAGTCCGTAGCTGATTGCTTCCTTATCTCCGGGAATGTAAATTGACAGAAGCGGCTCTCCAAACAGTCTTGCCAGCCCTCCCATTAAAAATCCCGTGCAGAAAACAGAAACAAGACATATAATCATGATCTTTTTTATACGGCCGAGCTTTCCGGCGCCGTGATTTTGTCCTGTAAAGTTTACAGAAGTTTGGCTGTAGGAATTCATGGACATATATACGAAGCCCTCAATGTTTCCGGCAGCGGAATTTCCTGAAATTGCAATAGAACCGAAAGAGTTGATAGAGGATTGTATAATAACATTTGAAATAGAGAACAGCGATCCCTGTATACCAGCGGGAAAGCCTATCTGAAGAATTTTGGCAAACTGCCTGCGATGGAATTTCATTTTTCCAAGCGACAGTCGGCAGGCGTCCTTTCTTTTCATAAGTGCGCGTATTATAAGTACTGCTGACATGATCTGTGATACTGTTGTGGCAATGGCGACTCCTGCAACATCAAGCTTAAAAACAATGACGAAAATAAGATTAAGAATTACATTGACTATTCCAGAAGCCGTAAGGAAATAAAGAGGGCTTTTTGTATCCCCGGCGGCTCTTAGAATTGCCGCTCCAAAATTATACAGCATACTTGCAGTGATGCCGCAGAAATATATTCTCATATATGTGGCGGATAATTTGATAACATCGGAAGGTGTTCCCATAAGCCGAAGGAATGTTTCAGAACCGAAAACGCCTACTGCCGTCAGGATTATTCCACTGACAATAGCAGTGGGAATCGCAGTATGAACGGTACGGCTTACATCTTCGCTGCGTCCTGCTCCGAGAGCGTGAGCAACAGTAACTCCTGCGCCTACGGAAAGACCGATAAAAAGATTTGTGATAAGATTGATAATAGCTCCCGTAGCACCTACAGCTCCGATGGAAAGACGGCCGCAGTATCGTCCGACTACCACAAGATCGGCTGCGTTGAACAGCAACTGAAGAATTCCTGTGAGGATTATTGGAAAGGTATACATCAGTATTTTTTTCAGCAGCGGACCTTCTGTCATGTACGCAGTATTATTCTGCATTATATCATCATCTCCATTAAGTATATAAAAAGCTCCCGCAGAGGGGGAGCTTTTCGGTTTATCAGTTTGTGTTATGCTTAATTCTTTCAATTTCCTGGTCTTTTTTCCACAAGAAACTGATATGAGCCTCAGTTCCGAGCTGGATCCTGTGAAGATTTTCTATGTGTTTATAAAGAATAACAAGAGAAACAGATGCAAGAATTACAGTACCTGTGGCATCACCGGTAATAAATGCATAAATGCCTGTGAACATAATAGAGCCGGTAATTGGCACAATGCATATGTAGTCAAGGCCAAAGCCAAGAAAGATCTCAATGGCGAGAAGCAACAGAAAAATATGTGGATTGTATGATATGATCATACCGGCCAGGCACGCCAATCCCTTTCCTCCGTGAAATTTCATGAGAAACGGAAAAATATGACCAATAATACATGCAGAACCGCCGAGAATCCGCGCATACTTGAGATGCGGAAAAAGATATGCAGCTGTGGAAGCGGCAACGGCCGCCTTTGTTATGTCAAATATTGCTGTTATAAGACCGGCTTTTTTTCCTATGGTTATAATAACGTTTGATGCTCCGGCATTTCCTGAACCACGGTCTCGTATATCAAATCCTTTTAGCTTTGATATGATATATGCGGCATTAATATTGCCGACAAGATAGCCGATTAAAGAGCAGAGAACAACCTGCATATGTCATTACCTCCTCAATAAAATACTATTATAAGTCGCCTCTAAAGCTTCAAAAAACAGTTCTATTAAAAAAATGATAGAGGTAAGCTATAGAAACATTAGATATAAAAAACGAATAAAGAAAACTTCATCCGTAGCTTTGCAGATTCCAGAAAATCTGCTTGGCGTGGATTGAGAAATTTGAACTCTTGGGTATAGTGCCATTTTTACCTATATACTGCTATTCTGCATAATCCGTGGAATATTTCGTGGAATATAACTCCTTAAAGGTATCTGACATGGCATCCTCAACCTCTCGCTCATTGCTACTGTAAAGATGCTGATAAACATTTTTTGCCATATTGGGGCTGGATTGCCCAAGTCGTTGCATCGCATATTTATCTGGCACTCCTTTGAACAACATCATACTTGCATTACCATGTCTTTGATCGTTCATGGTGAAGACTGGCTGCCTTTCCAATCCATAGGTCAGCTTTGATTCTATCCGTATCGGAATGTAAAGCAACTATACAATTTTCAGACATTTCAATTCACCCACAAACGAACTCGACTAAATGCCTTATAATATTATATCACAATAAGACATTAAAGTCAAGTTGTAATATTTTTAATTTATGTTTTCATCATCTTGTACAGGAACTTCGTTCCCTCATAAATCAAACCACGTTTTGTCCTCTCGGGCATACATTTCAAGTATTTTGAGGTAGGGGGAGAGTCTGTTGATAATTTCATATTAAACATCCGGTTTCTTACTGTGGATAAAAAATGTATTCCTCCTCGGGAAGTCGGTATTGACCGACTCATACCTGTTGTATAGTCAATTAGTTTATCCAATGAAAAATTATGATTCGGCTGGTTGAAAGCCGTCTTGACGGCTATATCTGTATCACATGCTAGGCTGTGTATTCATTGAAATGGAATGGATGCCTATCGGAAAGGAGTCTTTATGACTGATCTGTACATCTCTGTCGGCATAGACGTTGGAGCTGATTTCAGTTTTCTGCACATTGCGCTGATACTGTACTTATGTCGATTAGCAAGAATCATTTCGACTTTCGTGCCATTATCAGCGCTGCCTGTTTTAAAATATCAGCCTCCATTTCAAGCTCTTTTACTCGCTTTCTGAGTTCAATCAGTTCATTTTCCTACGGAGTTCTGTTATCCTTCACCTTAAATGCCCCCGAATTATTGAAATCTCTCACCCACTTCGTCACGCTGGATTCGAGAACTCCCAAAGCCGATCTTGTGGAACAGCTTGCCGGTGCACTTGATGTATCGACCGAAGCTTTGAATGTGCCGAATATCGACAGCTACACAGGGCTTATGCACACGCTATTTGCATTAGAGGACTTGTACGGTTTCAAAATTGACACGCTGGACGGTGAAGTATGTATCCGCATCAACAGGCAGAACGGCTCTAACTTTACAAAAATAATGGGCCTGCTCGAACCATGGGAGGAAATGGCTCGGAAGTATCGTGACGGGGAGATTACCCGTGAGGAATATGATGCGTGGAGGTATCGATATCCGAGGTCGAAAGCGGAGTGAGATGAAGCTGCCCTCAGAAAAATGAAAGAGAATAGCAATGAGTAAATGTAAATGTCACCATATTCCTTCTGAGGGGAGTTTTAAGATTGGAGCTGAATATGGATATTCCTATATCATCGACGGTATCTATGTGATTGATGATAATAGTGAAAAGGCGTGCTTCAACAATTATACGTTTCTATGGTATTTCTCTAAGTTATAAATACCAAAAGAGCTATCCGATTTTTCAAAAATCAGATAGCTCTTATCTTTTCAGACAATTATTTTTATACTGTTGCCGATAATCAAGAAATGTTGCCAAATCGTTGCCATTCAGCTTAACTATTCCACCAAAAGTACGGTATTACGCTGTTTTAGCAAATGTTTGTATTATTCCCACTCAACCGTTCCCGGCGGTTTAGAGGTAATATCATAAACAACCCTGTTTACATGTTCTACCTCGTTGGTTATACGATTTGAAACGCGGGCAAGGATGTCATAGGGGATGCGTGCCCAATCGGCGGTCATAAAATCATCGGTGGTCACAGCACGGATAGCGATAAGATGATCGTATGTACGATGATCGCCCATAACGCCCACGGTTTTAACATCGGGGAGAACGGCGAAAAACTGCTTGAGCGTATCTTCAATTCCACTTTTGGCTATTTCGTCACGAAGAACAGCGTCAGCCTCCTGAAGAACACTGATTTTTTCTTTTGTTATCTCTCCGATTATCCTTACGCCAAGACCTGGACCCGGAAAAGGCTGTCTCCAGACAAGCTCGTGTGGGATGCCGAGCTTTTCGCCAACTGCACGAACCTCGTCCTTAAAGAGATCCTTGAGCGGTTCGATAGTACCTGCAAACTGAATATCTATCGGCATTTCCACCATATTATGATGTGTTTTTATAACGTCTGTTTTTCCCTTGCCGGACTTGTTTCCCTTACCGGATTCGATGCGGTCAGGATAGATAGTTCCCTGAGCAAAATATCCGTCAGTACCACACTCCCTTATTTTATTCCAGAAAACATTGTAAAATTCCGTACCGATTATTTTTCTTTTGGATTCCGGTTCAGAGACGCCCTTTAGTTTTTCGAGAAATTGATCCTGACAGTTTACGCGGACAAAATTCATATCAAAAAGCTTTGTGAATGTTTCTTCAACAAAATCCCCCTCGTCCTTACGCATAAGCCCCTGATCCACAAATACGCAGGTAAGTTGATTTCCAACCGCACGGCTGAGCAAAGCGGCGGCAACGGATGAATCAACTCCGCCGGAAAGCCCTAGAATTACATTTTTATCCCCGATTTGATCACGCAGCTGTGCAACCGTTGTATCAATGAAGTTATCCATTTTCCAGTCGCCGGAAAAGCTGCATACATTATATAAGAAATTGCGAAAAATATTTTTTCCGTATTCGCTGTGAGTTACCTCCGGATGGAACTGTACGGCATATAGCTTTTTTTGGGGATTTTCAAAAGCAGCGGCAGGACAGTCAGATGATGCTGCTGTGACTCTGAATCCCTCCGGTAGCTTGCTGACATAGTCGGTATGACTCATCCATACAACGCTTTTTTCAGGAATATCACCAAAAAGCAGACCTCCTTCAGACTGAGTTATTTCAATTTTTCCGTATTCACTTTTTGTACAGCTGCTTACTTCACCGCCCAGGGTGTACGCAACAACCTGACATCCGTAGCATATGCCAAGAATCGGGATTCCAAGGTCAAATATCTCCTTTGCAATATGGGGAGAGTTTTCCTCATAAACACTGTTAGGACCACCTGTAAAGATTATTCCCATAGGGTTGAGAGTCTTTATTTCTTCCAGTGGCGTGGTATAACTTCTGATCTCACAATAAACGCCGCAGTCACGGACACGTCTTGCAATAAGCTGATTATACTGCCCACCGAAGTCAAGCACAATACAAAGCTGATTCGCCATATTTACCTCCTTAAAAGCGAGTGGATTGCATATTTATATTTTTACGCCAAAATTTATTTAAAGAAGTTTATTCAGTACCTTTGGACAAATTCGGAACTAATCTTGCTGCCGAACAATTATATGTCAGTATCAGAATTGTGCTCCAAAATCATATACAGACGTACTGAATAAGCTCTAATTATATTATGCCATATTTTCAGACATTTTTCAAGTCTTTTTTAAAAAACTCCTGCATCTAATACTGCAGGAGCGGTAGTTAATTATCGCTTAAATCATATGGCAGTTCCTCGTTGGAAAGAGCAAGATCAACAATTTTTCCATAAAATCCGGCAGGGTTTAACATTATTTTTTCTCCAATAAGCTTAGCCTGAGTTAAATCAGGCGCATAAAGCTTGAGATCCATTAAATCACAGTCCTTGTCAAGACAGCAGACCCTGGCATAATATCCATTCTCAACCGGAAGATATTCAATTTTCATTTCATGCTCAGCTTTGATACGTGCAAAATAACGAAGCGCTGCAAGTACAAGTTTGTCACGATATGATTTAGGAGCATAGCTTTTCAGCTGTCTAGCACATTCTATTCCCTTTGCTTCAAGTATATAAAACATTTTTCCGTCATCTTCAGAAGCGGAAATTAATGTGTTTTTAATAAGATAGTCAATAGAGTCTTGATAATAAAAGTAGTTTACTATTCCTGTTCCAATAGCAATTTCATAAAGCTGTTCAGTCTCCACGGGTCTTTTAATTTTGTACAGAAGATAGCATATCAGAATATTGAGAGTTGGTACATCTTTGATTTCTGTGTCGGCCAATTCAGCCATTTTCAAAATATTCTCTTCTTGCATAATATCACCTTAGCAAAAATTCGGATAATCTAACATATGTGAAAGCAATGCAATATTCACGGCTGATTCCACACATGAAACAAGTTTCGGAACAATGCATGCTTCACTGGTATTTATGGGTGATTCTTTTAAATCGGCAGACAGCATGGGAGGCTTAACAGCAACGTTCAGAGTAACAGGCATTCCGGATGAGAGACCTCCGAGAACACCACCGTGATGATTTGTTTTTGTTAAAATATATCCGTGGTCATTTACATAATAATCATCATTGTTCTGACTTCCTAACATTTTTGCCGCTGTAAATCCTGAACCAAATTCAAGACCTGAAATTCCTGGTATACCAAAAATCAACTGTGCTATATTATTTTCAAGACCATCGAAAACCGGAGAGCCGATACCGGCAGGAACGTTAACCGCAGCGCATTCAATAACGCCGCCCAATGATTCTCCCGATTCAGCTGCATGTTTGATGTCTTCGGTCATAAGCCAGCCTTTACGATCATTAATTACAGGGAAATCTTTTTTTCTTATGCTTAAAACAGCGTCTCTGCTTACATTGACCGGATCGAACGGATTGTCCTTTATATTATGTATACTAAGGATATGAGCACCGGTATATATTCCGCGACGCTGGAGTATCTGACCGCAGACTGCTCCTGCAAAGCATAGAGGAAGTGTAAAACGATCGGCAGTACGATCACTGTTTATAACATCGCAGAAGCCCTTGTATCGAGCTGCGCCGGTATAATCAGCATGACCGGTTCGAGGAAGAGGGGAGAGGGGAGCTTGAGGCGAAGATGTTCGTGAACAATTTTGAAGAAATGCACAAAGAGGCATTCCGGTTGTCTTGTTGTTGACTATTCCGGACATGATATGGGGAAGCGGTCTATTCTGATATGAACTGTCACCCATGATTTTTGAGTTTCCTCTTGTCATGAATGCAGAAAGCTCGTCGGTACTGATATACTCTCCCGAAGGAAGATTGTCAATTGTGATTCCGATAGCTGGTCCTTTTGTTTCGCCGAAGATTGAAATGGAAATTCTGTTATTCCAGATTGATGACATTGATCTTACCTCCGAGCTGCGTATAATCTTTAAAGAAATTGGGATATGATTTTTCTGCGGCTTCAGCACCACGTATAATCACACTGCTGTTTACAGCAGAAGCCGCTATTGCCGCAGCCATAACAATTCTGTGATCACCGAAGCTGTCCACCTCTCCGCCATGCATATACTGCACTGGACGTATTATTAATCCATCGTCTGTGACTTCTATATCTCCGCCTAGAGAATTAATAAGGGATGCCGAAGCTTCTAAACGATTGCTTTCCTTTATTTTAAGTCTTTTAGCGTTATAGATTACAGATTCACCGCTGCCGAAAGCTCCAAGTACTGTGAGTATAGGAACGAGGTCCGGAATATCTGAGCAGTCGGCGCGGAACGAGCCTATTTTTCCATCATGACATGCTTGTCCTATAATTTCAATTATCCTTTTGTCTCCCTGAACGCTGTTTTCATTAAGATTTTCAAGTTCAATATCAGCACCCAGTGCATTTGCAGTATAGAAAAAAGCCGCCTGAGAATAGTCCCCTTCAACCTGCTCATCATGAGGGATATACTTTTGATTTCCTTTTATATGAAATCCGTTTTGTATTTCCTGAATCTTTA
Organism: uncultured Ruminococcus sp.; assembly: GCA_910579835.1. GTDB lineage: Bacteria > Bacillota > Clostridia > Oscillospirales > Ruminococcaceae > Ruminococcus. The sequence goes on along the minus strand of CAJTWQ010000006.1, from coordinate 20,821 downwards.
TGCCGAAATGACGCATAATATCAATAGTAATATCAACATAGGGACGTGATTCCAGACAAGAGGTAAGCACGATCTCAGAATCTTCTGCAAGAAGAGGCAGAGCAAAAAGAAGTCCTGTCACAAATTGTGAGGAAACATCGCCCTCAATATTATATATACCGCCTTTGAGATTTCCTCTAATGATATAGGGCATTTCCAGCGCAAGAAATTCTGCTCCGTTTTTTGAAAGTTCACGCTTATATATATCGACAGGTCTCTGTGGGAGACGTCCTCTGCCAATAAATGTTGATTCTGTTCCGAGAGCGGCAGCAACCGGCATAATAAACCTGAGTGTAGAACCGCTTTCATTGCAGTTAATATCAGCCTTTTCAGGAGCTTCCGTTATGCCTGTTACGATGATCCTGTTTTCATTTATTTTAAAGTCAGCGCCGAGTGCTGTCATTGCTCCGATAGTAGCTTCAATATCCTTTGACATACTGACGCCGCTTATAACGGATATTCCCTGTGCCAGCGCAGCACAGATCAGCGCACGATGAGCACAGCTTTTTGACGCTGGTATTTCAACTCTGCCGGAAAGAAAAGACGGGGTAATGCATATATTCATTTTACGCCTCCATTAGTTTGCAGAATTCTTCAAATGTGACCTTTATGATCTCCGCTTTGCCGATTGTTCTACAGATAATGTATCTCAGATGGTCGGATTCACGCTTTTTATCCTTGCGGCAGAAAGGGAGAAGCTCATTCATCGGAATATCTGTACCGGTAGGAAGTTTGTATTTTTCCAGACATTCTTTAAGCTTGTCCAAAAGTGATTTTTCGCAAAGTCTTTCAGTAATCATACACATTCCTGCAGCGACTCCCATACCATGAGTAAAATTCCTGTATTCATGCCATCCTTCAAGCGCATGACCGAGAGTGTGTCCAAAATTAAGAATCATCCGTTCGCCTTTGTCAAATTCATCGTGTTCTACCACATCGCGTTTAATATCAATGCATGTAAATACCATTTCATCCATTGCTTTATCAATACTATTCAAATCATGATCGTTTATAAGCTGAAAGAGTTTATTATCGCGTATCATACCGTATTTTACAGCCTCTGCCATTCCATCAGAAAGAATTTCAGGGGCAAGAGTTTTCAGTGTATTGCTGTCGCATATGACAAGCGCCGGCTGCTTGAAGGCTCCCACAAGATTTTTTCCGTCTTTTATATCGATAGCAGTTTTTCCTCCAACAGACGAGTCGATCTGTGCAAGAAGGGTAGTCGGAATTTGAACAAAATCAACTCCCCTGAGATATGAAGCTGCTGCAAATCCGGTAATATCACCGACAACGCCGCCGCCAAGAGCAATTATTACGTCGCTTCGCGTTATGCCGGTTTCACACAGAAAGTCCAGTATATCTCCGAAAACGGAAAGATTTTTTGATTGTTCGCCATTTGGAAAGGTAAACGTACTGCATTCAAATCCGCTTTCTGAAAGAGAATTGATTATAGTTTGACCATAAAGCGCACCGACAATATCATCAGTTATAATTGCAGCTTTTGTAGAATTTGTAATACTTCTGATATATTTGCCGCATTTTTTCAGTCCGTCTCTTTCAATAATAACATCATACGGACTGCTTGTATTTATTTGAATTTTTTTCATAGAACCTCCGCCAAATTATTTTCATTAATTTTCTTCGCCGCTTTTTTCCGAATAGGGAATGTTCTCTTTTTTCAGAGCATCTATAAGCTTATGCATAACATCGCTGTAAGCGTTGTTATCGGTAATGTGAACGCTGACAATGCCGTTCATATCCTTTATATTGCTGATAAAATCTTCAAGTTCTATTTTGCCGTTGTCATACCAGTATTCGTTGCCGTTTACAGATATGTCAATAATTTTTTCGCTGCTGTCATCGGAAGCAGGATTATTTTTATCCGATTCATCAGGTGCGGTAAGCTCATCTGAGCTGATTGAATCGGAAGAATTGCTTTTTCCATTGCTGTCCTTGCCGAAAAATCCTATGTTAAAATGGCTGAGAAGCCAGATTATAAGTGCGGTAACAGCGATAAGAAGCAGCAATGCGAGAAAGCATCCGCTTTTCTTTTTTACTACTGTTTTTTCATGTACAGGCGGCTGATTTATGCTGTTGCCGGTATGTTTTGAGGAATTTGATTTTGCCATAATTGTCATCCTTTCATTACAGCGTCAATTAGCAGATTCTGCTCTTGAGGCCGTATTTATATAAGCACAGTAGAAATTCGTATATACGTTTCTTACAACATCTACAGCGGCGTTTACTTTTTTAACATCCTTGTACAAAGAAACGCTTCCGTCATAAATAAGAGCACAAAGTATTACATCATCTTTATTCAGTCCTGCTTTTTCAAGAGCGTTTCTGATACATCTGCTTATCTCTGTTTCAGAGGAAATTTCCGTCTCTCCAAGAACATTTGAGGAGTTATAAATAATAAGTTTTCCGTCCTTATTATATTCAATGTCAAGTGTTATCAACATTCCGTTTTCGTAGCCTATTAGTGCCTGTTGGTTATCAGCGGCGTTTTTGTTGATATTTCTGAGTATTTCACTAATCCTTTTAAATTGGGAATTTTTTATATCAAGCTCTTCCTGTACTGTTTTAAGTCTTTGCTCCGCCGCCGCAGTTTTCCTTTCCGCTTCTTCAAAATCTGATCTGCTTCCATCCTGTACGTTCATCATTACCCAGAAGAGCATAATCAGTATAACATCAAGAAGAGCAGTCAGTTCAATTACAATTCCCTTACTTTTATGGTATCCGTTCATTGATTACTGATTAATGGAATTAAGAATATCCATGACGTCCTGATCAGTACAGATTATATCTGACGCAGATCCGGCGAGGACTTTTCCATCTTGATTCCGGAGGTGAGGAGAATTATAATACTTTTCACAGGAATTGTCAATTGAGTTTATTTGCTGTGGGATTTTTTCAAGCATTAATTTATCCTGATTCAGGAGATTGTTTTTAGTGTAATTGTTGCGTTCAAGGTATAAAGCAACGTTTTTTTCATTATCTTCTATCTTGGCGCTTATGATGCCGTCCAGAAATTTGAATATGATCGCAAACACAAGTCCCCAGAACGTAGATGTAAGCGCACCATAGAAATTTCCGGTGATATTGCCGCTGTCTGCAACAAGACTGAGAAGTGAGACTACGGTGCCGAGTATTCCGAGCAGAGGAAAAATGCCTGTAAGATTTACAAAAATAGAATACAGTTTTCCCATGTTATTTCTCATTGTAACAATATCGGTTTCACGCAGACCGGATATATCGTTGTCAGCCTCTTTTCTGGAAAGATCTCCGTTCGGGACAAAAACAGTCAAGTGCATTTTATTATAAAGCTTGTCTGCCGACTGACGCAGGGAGAAATACATTAGTCCGGTAATTACGGCGGCAATGAAGATAATAAGGTCATATCCCCAAAAGTTTATGAATATAACCGAAAATATATTTTTCATTGGCATTCCTCCTTAGGAAACATTATAGCATATTTAACATATAAATGCAAGTGCTTTTTGAATTTTTTTATAAATTCATAATTGAATTTTTTCATATCCTAAAGCGTGAGAAAACACTGATATATTCAGGAAAAGAAACTTTCAAAATGGAAGTCATTTTTTAAAGTTAAAATAAAACTAAAAAAGTCAAAGTTTTCTACCGCTTTTTCGGGAGTAACAATGCTAAAATGAATTTGTCAAGAATATTTCCTGGCAAAAAATTCTATTACAAAGAGGAGAAATTATTATGGCAAAAGTAAAATCTTTAATCGACGATCTGACAGGTCAGACAGAGGCACGTGAACGTGCAAAGAAAGAAGTCAATCAAATGGTAATGCAGGCGAACGCAAAACTTGATGCGATGGAATCCAGACTGAGAGATATGTTCCGCAATAAGGAGCTTGAAGCTCAGATGGAAATCGTTGGTGACCGTATGGGAGCGTTTTCACGGGAGTACCGTGTGAATTACAGCGATGGCGATCTGTCTAAAGCCGTTGATGGTCTTGTAGAATCCATTATGGGACTTGGACAGGGCGATACACGGACGCTTATCACAAGGATTATCAGCAACGCTCTGAATGCGATGTTTACATCTGTTTCGACTACCGAGGAAGAAAAGCGTATTTTCGTAGTCATGCTTGAAGGCGTGGCACTTGTTCGCTATGACTTTGATGTTTGGAGAAGTGCAGAAGCTGATTCATCTATCTTTCAGCATTGCCAAAGTGTAGTAGCAATCACTTATGCGCGTTCAGTTGTTGACCATACCAAAGTCAGCGAGGACGAGCTTAATGATGCGATCAATAGATTTCTTGGCGGTAATGTCCCCATTGATCAAGTTATCGCTTACAAGAAGAAGCTGATCGAACTGCTGCACATAAATGTTAATCAGGCAGGAAATTTCAACCTCCCTAATAATACTAATGACAGCGAGCTTATCCCTCTCATGGTTAATATTCCTGTTGATATGAAGAAGGCGGAGGAATTTGCAAATAATGTAAAGATGACTGACGAATCCCAATATGTTGCGGAGCTGCTTAAAAATATGAGGTGAGGTTATGCTGAAAAGAATAAAAGAGCAGCTTACGGCTTCAGAGAACAGTATTGAACTGCCAAAGGAATTGGAAAAGAATACTTTGGTGCTTTATAGGGAAACAGAGGATAAATACACGTTTGTCGGACTGTATAACCCCAATATCTCCGATGAAGAATACGCTGATAATATTACTGCTTTTCCGTTAAGATCAGTATATGTCCGGAATGTGTTCCTAAAAAACAACACCTCTGTTTGGAATGTACTGGGAACTTCAAAGGATATTTTAAAAAATCCGGATTATCCTGATGAAGATGAAACGTGGGAAATATTCCGCAACTGGATCAATGCATGGGAAACCTTGACCGAACAAGAACGAGGTTGTTATGTCGCAGGGCAGATCTCAAGCTGTAATGACCGATTTGTTGGAGGACATATGCAGTTATATGATCCGCAGGGAAAAGAAATGCCTGATGGACAATTAGTATACATCATACCAATTTGCAGCCGTCACAATCATGTTAGCGTTACCGGTGAACTTAAAGTCAGTGGAAATTATAAGTATAACGATGAGATCGGAACGCTTGCATTGGAAATTGAGTATGAGAAGCCAAAGAAGCGATAATTATATAAACCCGATCTGCAATATTAACATTTTCAAAATACAGTAGATATATATCATAATCTCAACAAAAAGCGTTAAAGATAACGAAAAGGACGGTCCAAACCGTCCTTTTTACGTTACTTTTGTATTGAAATAATAAATTTACCCTCCGCGATATTCAGCTTTAAGGTCTTGACATACTGATTAAAAAATTATCCATTTGCTATGTAAATATATTATAACACAAATGAGGTATATTGCAACGAAAAGTAGTAAAAAGGATTTCGGATGATTGACTTTTTGTGCTTGGTGTGGTATAATTTATGAAAACGCTTAGTAGCGTAAATCGGTATTTGGCGGTGAAAAAATGAATGTAATTTCATACTCAGATAAAATAGAGGAATATCTTAAACATGACAGTGTGATTGATTATAATAACAAATTCATTATAGAATTGGCTGATACATTATTCAAAACGGCAGATAATGGGCTTGTTTTTATTAAAAAAGCCTATGAATTTGTCAGAGATAATATTCAACATTCGGCAGATATAAACGAAGATATGATTACTTGTAGAGCTTCGGAAGTGCTAAAAGCTGGTCATGGAATTTGTTTTGCAAAATCTCATTTGTTGGCGGCTTTATTACGCTGCAAATCCATTCCAACTGGTTTTTGCTACCAAAAACTGATTTTAGATGATGAAACATCTCCTGTCCTAGTTTACCATGGACTAAATGGTGTATATATTAAAGATTTAAAAAAATGGATAAGGCTTGATGCAAGGGGAAATAAAACCGGCGTGAACGCACAATTTTCAATAGAAACAGAACAGCTTGCGTTTCCAATACGCCCGAATATGGGAGAAATTGATAGCTGTATTGTATATCCTAAACCAGATATAAAAATACTGAAAAAATTGAGAAAAATCAAAACAAGGACAGAACTATTGGATAATCTGCCTACTGAACTGGGATATAACGAATAGTGTTAAATTCCGATTTATTATAAGGTTCATTTACGGTCAGCCATATCACACGGCTGACCGTTTTATAATAAAGACTGTAAAAAATGGTTTGCGGATTGACTTTTTCAAAAATATAATGTATAATTGTGGACATAGGGCAGATACTCAGTCTGCTCGTTAAAAGCGAAATTTAGAGGTGCATTTACTATGGAATTTTATAAAGTTATAAATAATAGAAAAACTATTCGTGAATTTGAAGATGAAACGATTTCGGCAGATATTATTGAAAGAATAATATCTGCTGCTTTTAAAGCACCAACAAATGACCATATGAGAGATTGGCATTTTATAATCGTCAAGGATAAGAATATGGCAGCAAGATTGCTTGATATAATTCCAAAAGAAATCTCCAATGAAGATATGGACAATTTGATAAAAGATTGGAATTTAAGTGATAATGTACAACAGGAATGTTACCGCAATGCTGTTCCAAAGCAGTACAGAATGCTATTTGAAGCGTCAGCAATCATCATTCCCCTTCTAAAGCAAAAAACAGACATTCTTCATCCTGATAACATCTCACACCTTAACGGTTTTGCTTCAATCTGGTGCAGTATAGAAAATATATTTCTTGCAGCAACGGCAGAAGGGTATGGCTGTAATTTAAGAGTTCCTCTCGGTAATGAAGATGAATACGCAAAAGATATACTTGGATTCCCGAATGATTATTTTATGCCATGTTTTATTGGTATTGGCAAACCTAAAAAAGAAGCTGAATTAATAAAACAAAAAGAAATTAACATTAAAGAGAGAATTCATTGGGATAAATTCTGATTTTTCATATTTGCTTCATTCCTCGGAGAACTGTTTTCGATAGTCATACTGTTAAATTGCCAAAAAAGTTATCGGAGATGTAATTAATGAGGGACTTGTAAATATGGATTATCTTGTTATGCTCCAGAAATACATTCTCGGATCCGGAGTACTTACAAACTGGCAGAACGTGGATCTGTGCATGGATAATAGTATTAATTTTTTTGATATGGTACTTTTACAACATTTTATTATCAAGAGGTGATATTATGACAGAACTTCAGAAAATACAGCGTGCGAAGATGTATGTTGACAAACTGGTCAATGGTATAAATCCACTGACAGGCTTTCGTCTCAGCGATGACGAAACAGTAAGAGATGACAGGGTTATTGCCTGTTTTGAGTATATATCTGAGGTATTGGAAATAAATATAAGGAATTGGGATTCGGAAAACGCTGTAAAAGGACTTGAGGAGCAGCTTGTGTTCATGACGGAAGAACAAAAATTACAGTTAAGAATCAGCTATGGTCCCTGTACCGTCACTAACATGGTAAACGAGATCAACCGAGTTCTTGAACAGAACGGTTCAAAAAAAATTAACGGAATATGGATAAACGATTGGCTGGAGAGTATTGGGATGCTGACAAAAAACGGATTTGGAAACAGAATTGCATCACCCAACGGACGCGAGATAGGTATTATCTCTGAATTAAAAAACGGTTCTAATTACGGTGAATACTATGTAAATATGTTCTCTGTCGGCGCACAGGGATTTATATATGAAAATCTTGACCGAATAATAGATTATCACTATAACGGATAAAAACATTGAATATTAGTGGAATGAAGTTAAAAGCAAAACTTTTGGAAATAAATCAGTATTTAGAATCATTCTCGTACTCTTTTCTCCGTTTTATTTAATCAACGCTTTTGATCGCTATGTTTGTAAAAAAAGTATTGACAAATCTGTTGTTTTGTTGTAAAATAAATTATATGTACTTATATCATTAAAAATAAATAGAATTAAGAACTTATTATCATAGTGAATTATGCTTAAAAGCATACATTAATCCCATGAAAACAAGTTCTAATATATGAAAAGGCGGTATACAAATGGGTTTATTCAAAGGAATTTTCGGTGCTAACGGATACAGCAACAGAGAACTGAAGCGTATCGAACCTATAAAAAATAAAGTTCTTGGACTTGAGGAAGAGTATCAGGAACTTTCCGATGCTGAACTCAAGGCAAAAACTCAGGAATTCAAGGACAGGCTTGAAGATGGAGAAACACTTGACGATATTCTTCCGGAGGCTCTTGCTACTGTAAGAGAAGCTGCATGGCGAGTTCTTGAAAAGAAGCCTTATCCCGTACAGATAATCGGCGCTATCGTTCTTCATCAGGGACGTATCGCAGAAATGAAAACAGGCGAAGGTAAAACTCTTGTTGCCTGTGTAGCATCATATCTCAATGCTCTTTCTGGTCTGGGCGTTCATGTTGTAACTGTGAACGATTATCTTGCAAAAACACAGGCAGAAGAAATGGGAAAAGTTCTTCGCTGGCTCGGTCTTACTGTAGGATGCATTCTTCACGGACTCAATAATGACGAAAGACGTGCCGCTTATAACTGCGATGTAACATATGCTACGAACAACGAATTAGGATTTGATTACCTTCGTGATAATATGGTGACTCATAAAGAGGAAAGGGTTCAGCGCAATCCTAATTTTGCTATTGTAGATGAGGTTGATTCAATACTTATTGACGAAGCCCGTACGCCTTTGATTATTTCCGGGCGCGGCGATAAATCTACCGATCTTTATTCTATTGTTGACCGTTTTGCAAAAACGCTGACATCTACAACTGTTGTTGAAATGGACGACAAGGCCGATCAAGACGCTATTAATGAAACCGCCGACTATATCATTGATGAAAAAGCCAAGACCGCTACTATCACACAGCGCGGCGTTAAAAAGGCTGAAACTGCATTTAACGTTGAAAACCTTATGGATCCTGATAATATGACTCTTCTCCACCATATAAATCAGGCTATAAAGGCTAATGGCGTTATGAAAAACGATATTGACTATGTTGTTAAAGACGGAGAGATTATCATTGTTGATGAATTTACGGGACGTCTTATGATGGGACGACGCTTCAACGACGGTCTGCACCAAGCTATCGAAGCAAAAGAGGGCGTGAAAATCAAGAGCGAATCAAAGACTCTTGCTACTATTACTTTCCAGAATTTCTTCCGTCTCTATACAAAGCTCTCCGGAATGACCGGTACAGCTATGACTGAGGAAGCAGAGTTCAAGGAAATTTACAAGCTGGACGTTATCTCTATTCCGACTAACAGACCGGTTATCAGGATTGACCATAACGATCAGGTGTTCAGTTCCGAAAAAGGAAAATATGCTGCTATTATAGAGCAGATAATTGAATGCCACGAAAAGGGACAGCCTATACTTGTCGGTACTGTTTCAATTGAAAAATCAGAGCTTCTTTCCGCAATGCTTAAGAGAAAGGGCGTAAAACATGAGGTACTTAATGCCAAACAGCATGCTAAAGAAGCTGAAATTGTTGCGCAGGCAGGCAAATACGGCGCTGTTACTATAGCCACTAATATGGCAGGACGAGGTACCGATATTATGCTTGGAGGAAACGCTGAATTTCTGGCAAGGGCTGAGATGAGAAAGCGTGAAATTCCGGAGGAAATAATAACCGAAGCTATCGGATTTGCAGATACTGACAACCAGGAGATTCTGGATGCAAGAAAGCTTTATCGTGAACTGTACAATAAATATAACGAAGAGGTAAAGGAAAAGGCTGTAAAAGTCAAGGAAGCTGGAGGACTTTTTATTCTTGGTACGGAGCGTCATGAATCGAGACGTATTGATAATCAGCTGCGCGGACGTTCTGGTCGTCAGGGCGATGAGGGGGAAAGCTGTTTCTTCCTTTCTGTTGAAGATGATCTTATGCGTATTTTCGCAGGCGAACGCCTCGAAAATATGATGAGAACTTTGAATGTGGACGAAAATACGCCTATTGAGAGCAAGCTTCTTACAAAAATTATTGAATCTTCTCAGAAAAGAGTTGAGGGAAACAATTTTAGTATTAGAAAAAATGTTCTTAATTACGATGATGTTATGAACACTCAGCGTGAAATTATTTACAAGCAGCGTTCACAGGTTCTTGACGGAGAGGATCTTCACGAAAGTATTCTCAAAATGATGGAGGAGCTTATCAATACAACGGTTGACACTTATCTTGTGGACGAAACAGTAAAGGACGACTGGAATATCGTTGGACTTAAAGAACATTTTCAGGGATGGCTTTTGGGAGAAGAGGATCTTGAATTTACCGAAGAAGAGCTGGAAGAAGTTACTAAGGAGGAAATTGCTGAAGCCCTTAGTCAGAAAGCAGGCGAGATATATCAGGCAAAGGAAGAGGAATACGGCGAAGAGGTCATGCGTGAACTGGAGCGCGTTATTCTGCTTAAAGTTGTTGACACAAAGTGGATGGCTCATATTGACGACATGGAAGAATTGAAAAAAGGTATCGGACTGCGTTCATACGGACAGAAAAATCCTGTTATCGAATATCGCTATGAAGGTTTTGAAATGTTTGACGCCATGGTTGAGTCTATTCGTGAGGATACGATCCATATGCTTTTGACTGTCAAGGTAAGAAAGGACAGTATGCCTGAGCGTGAACAGGTGGCTAAACCCGATGCTCCTAATGCGGGCGCAGGTGACGGAAGTTTTACCAATCAGGCAAGAGCTAAAAAGGTAAGAGACAATGATCCCTGTCCATGCGGCAGCGGCAAGAAGTACAAGAAGTGCTGCAAGGCAAAGGATATGGAGAATTAGTAACAAAAAGGCGGATAGAATTTGTCCGCCTTTTGCTGTAATGCAAGGAAAGGGATACAGATGAAAAAAATTTTGACGGCTATTATTCTGACTGCGCTTTTTACAGGATGCTCGAACAGAAATGAAAATTCTGTTTCAGATGATGCAAAGAGAGCTTCCGTTCAGGAAACTACCGAAGCCAATACAATCGCAGAACCGACGGAGGATGTGACTGAGTTTCGGGATGCAGACGGATATCATATCCGGGTAGAATCCGACGGCGTAACTGTTTCACAGGGGAGCTTTTTGCAGAAAATAGAGCTTGACTGTTCCCGACTCATAGAATGTGCGGAGAGTTATAACCGTGACCCGGCAGATTTTATCGAAATTTCCGATTTTAATTTTGACGGCTACGACGATATGTTTATACCGGATATGATCGGAACTCCGAACATTCCGGGTACATATTTTTATATGAACCCCACGAGAAATTTCAATCCTTTTGAAAAATGGGACGTGCTGAATGAGGTGGGTTTTCTGATGAAAGCCGACAGCGAAAACGAGGTCTTACATTTTTCATCAAGCGGCAGCGCTGTGGATCATGACTGGATTATCTATAAATGGGAAAGCGGAAATCTCCAGCCTGTTTCCCGTGAGCTTCAGTATATGAACGTGAGCGATATTCTAATAGACTGCTTTGAATATGACGATACCGGAAAGGAAACTCTTGTAAAAAGAAAACGTGCTGTTCTTGGCGAAAACAACGAATGGCTCGGTACGGAAGATGTTGAATTAAGGTAATTACTGTGAAAAGAAAGGAACTTATCAATATATGTCGGGTTACAGCACCTTTGCACGATTTTACGATAAACTGACAGCGAATATCGACTATCAAAAGCGGGGAGAATATTTTCATAAGATAATAATGAAATTCAAAACAACAAAGAAAAATATTCTTCTTGATCTCGCCTGCGGAACAGGCAGTATTTCGGAAGTCATGGCTGGTCTTGGATATGACGTTATCGGCGTGGACAGTTCTGAGGAGATGCTTGGAATCGCTATGGAAAAAAAATTCAGCAGCGGCAGCAGCATTCAGTACCTTTGTCAGGATATGTGTCGTTTGGATATGTTTGGCACCGTGGATGTAACCATATGCGCCCTGGACAGCATAAATCACCTGCCTTCAATTAAAGACGTTAAAAAGGTCTTTGAGGACGTTGCATTTTTTTCCGAACTGAACGGATTGTTTATTTTTGACGTAAATACGCTGTATAAGCATCGAAAAATCTTAGCCGACAACACCTTTACATACGAGGCGGAGGGCATTTACTGCATCTGGGAAAATACTCTTGACCGTGCGACTGACGAGGTGAAAATGAATCTTGAATTTTTTGAGGAGCTTGACAGCGGATTGTATCAGCGCAGCTCCGACAGCTTTTCGGAGAAAGCCTACAAAGAATCGGAGCTTGAAAAGGTTCTGGAGGAGTCGGGATTTGAGGTTCTCGCAAAATATGGTGACGATACTTTTGAAGCTCCGACAGATAATACACAGCGTATTGTATATGCAGCAAGATGTATCCGAAATGGACAAACTATATGAAAGGATATTATAATGGGTAAATTATACAGGGCAATATCGGCGGATGGATCTGCATTTGCAGAGGTTCTTGACGCTAAGGATATCGTATCAGAAATAGAAAAGATCCACAAAACATCGGCTGTAATTACAGCTGGTCTCGGAAGGTTGACTATAGCGGCTTCGCTTATGGGATACATGCTTAAAGGTGATGACGACAGTATTACTCTGCGTGTAGATGGAGGAGGTCCTGCCGGGCTTCTTGTTGCTGTTGCCGACAGTAGGGGAAACGTAAAAAGCAGTGTAACCAATACTGTGGTCGAGCTCCCGCTTAATGCTCAGGGAAAGCTTGACGTTGGAGGTGCTGTAGGACGTGAGGGAAATCTTTCCGTTGTTAGGGATATGGGGCTGAAAGAGCCGTATGTGGGAGTAATCCCTCTTGTTTCTGGTGAAATTGCCGAGGATATTGCAAATTATTACGCTGTAAGCGAGCAGATACCCACGGTGTGCAGTCTGGGGGTTTTGGTGAATCCCGATTTAACTGTCAGGTCAGCCGGAGGATTTTTAGTACAGCTGCTGCCGTTTGCGGATGAAAGTTGTATTGACATAATTGAAAAAAATATTGCCTGTATGCCGCCAATTTCAAAGCTTCTTGACGATGGGGTACCGCCGGAAAATATTGCTGAAATGCTTCTTGACGGACTTGAACCCAACGAGCTTGACACAGCTTCACCGAAGTATTACTGTGATTGCAGTCGTGAAAGAACGGAGAGAATCCTCATAAGCATCGGTAAGGACGATCTTCGTGAAATGGCTGCGGAGGGGAAAAATACGGAAGTCTGCTGCCATTTCTGCGGAAAAAAATATATTTTTGCACCGGAAGAAATTGAAAATCTTATAAAATAAGGAGCTGCCATGTACGAAAATAAAACTGAAAATATTCCTGTCAAAGCTGTTCTTGCCTGCGTTGATACCGGCGAATTTGATGCCGAAGCCTCTATCCATGAACTGGAAGAGCTTGCCGCAACTGCCGGAGCGGAGGTAGCAGGCACAGTAATTCAGAAGCGTCCTGCTTATGATCCGGCAACATGCATGGGCAGCGGACGCTTAGAGGAACTGAAAAATGAACTTAATATTTATGACGCTGAGCTTGTGATTTTTGATCATGAGCTTACGGGTATTCAGGTGCGAAATATTGAGGATATCCTTGATATACGAGTGATAGACCGAACGACTCTGATACTGGATATTTTTGCTCAGCGTGCACGAACTAAAGAGGGAAAATTACAAGTAGAGCTTGCACAGCAAAAATACCGCCTACCTCGACTTACCGGAATGGGTAAATTTCTTTCACGCCTTGGAGGCGGTATCGGCACGAGAGGTCCTGGTGAAACGAAGTTGGAGACGGATAAACGTCATATCCGAAAACGCATATCTTATCTGGAATCCGAACTTGAAGAACTAAAAAAGCATCGTAATTTTTCGCGGTCACGCCGAAAGAAAGACGGAATCCTCTGTGCAGCAATTGTAGGATATACAAATGTAGGCAAATCCACTCTGCTTAATGCCTTGACGGATGCCGGAGTTCTGGCAGAAAACAAGCTTTTTGCAACACTCGATACAACTTCACGATCAATTGAACTGCCTGACGGACGAAGTATTATGCTTATTGATACGGTTGGGCTTATAAGGCGCTTACCGCATAATCTGGTAGAAGCGTTTAAATCAACGCTTGAGGAGGCAGCTTCGGCTGACCTCATCTTAAATGTACAGGATCTTTCCTCTCCAGAAAGACAGGAACAAGCGGCAGTAACCGAGAAACTGCTATTAGAACTTGGCTGTATTGATATACCGAAAATCAACGTAATGAACAAGTTGGATATTGCACCGGATGCCGATACGGTTTTTGAGGACGATTCTACTGTATTGATAAGCGCGCGGGAACAGCTTGGATTTGACAGATTGCTTGAGTGTATTGCAAAAAATCTGCCGGTAACAGCTCGGAGAATGCGGCTGCTGATTCCTTATGAAAAAGCTGGGTTTGCCGGAAAGATTCGGGAGGAAGGTAAAATCTTCTCAGAAGAGTTCAGCGAAAACGGCACAATAACAGATGCTTTAGTGGATATAAAGCTTATCATGGAAGCAGAGCAGTATCTTATATAATATACTGTCACATGTCTCATATGCAGTTAGGTTCTAAAATGTATCTTTACAAAATTTTTCTTGATTGAGAGCGGTACAGAACCGCTCTTTTTTATTTCTTCGCCAGTTAGCATTTGAATTTTTTGTGTTCAGAAAACAAATGCTTTTTCCCTTGACAAGCCGTTGTAAATATGATATAATTTAAAAATGAAAATCATTTTCAAATTAGGAGATAAAAATGAAGAATGATTCAGGATATAATACAAAACAAAAGGAAATGCTTTTGTCATATCTTATTACAAATAAGAATGAGCATACCAATGTAACCGGCATAAGTGCATATCTTGCGGCAGAAGGAACTCCCGTGGGCACGGCTACTATTTACCGACAGCTTGACAGACTTGTTGAACAGGGGATTGTCCGAAAATATACGATTGATGGTAAAACAGGAGCCTGCTATCAGTACGTTGACAACAGCAGCGAATGCCGTCAGCATTTTCATCTTAAATGCAAAAGCTGCGGTCGTCTTATTCACACCGACTGTGCCCGTCTTACTGAAATAAACAGGCATATTCTTGAACATCACGGTTTTTCGGTTGATACTTCTATGACGGTTTTTTATGGCATATGTGACCGCTGCCGGGAGGACGCCACATGAGACGCTTCGTTTGCCTGATTTTTGCTCTAGTCTTGATGATAACGGCTGTTCTGTGCGGATGTGCTCCTGCGGAGAAAAAAAGAAATCGAAAAATTTCGATCGTCACAACCTGTTTTCCTCCCTATGACTTTGCACGGGCTGTAGCCGGAGATACAGCCGATATAACTATGCTTCTCACTGCCGGAGCAGAGGCACATTCCTATGAGCCTGCACCGAAAGATATAGCTCAGATCCAGAACTGCGATGTTTTTATATACATTGGCGGCGAGGATGAAGTGTGGGCAGACAAGATCCTCGATACCGTTGATAACGATTCAATGACTGTAATCCGCCTTTTTGACTATGCTGAACTTCTTGAAGAAGAAGTCGTGGCAGGAGCATCACCGGACGGTCACGATCATCACCACCACGAACATGATCATGAGGAAAATGGCACAGAAGTCAGTGAAAACGAAGCGGACGGTCATATCTGGACATCTCCGGAAAATGCAGTACGCTGCGTCAGGGCTGTAGAGGAGGTTCTTTGTGAAAAATACAGCGAAAATGCTAAACTTTACAGGAACCGAGGAAACAATTATATATATCGTTTGGAACAGCTTGATGCGGATTTTAGTGGAGCAGCCGAAAATGCGAAAAATAACGTTATTATAATTGGAGACAGATTTCCTTTCCGTTATCTTGCTCATGAGTATGGTCTTGAATATTTTGCGGCATTCAGCGGATGCAGCTCCGAATCAGAGCCATCCGTCTATACTATGGCGTTTCTTATTGACGAGATTAAAGCGCATAACGCTAATACCGTATTTTATCTGGAATTTTCTACAAAAAAGCTGGCGGAAAAACTTTGTGAAGCCACGGGCGCAACGATGCTCCCCCTTAATTCATGCCATAACGTCACCAAAGATGATTTTAAAAACGGCGTTACTTACATTGATCTTATGTATGAAAATCTCAAAAATTTGAAGGAGGCTCTCTCGTGAAAAATATACTTGAATGCGTCACACTCGCCGCGAGCTATGACGGCTCCAATGTTATCAGCGGACTGAGCTTTTCCCTTAACGAGGGGGATTATCTCTGTATACTGGGCGAAAACGGATCCGGCAAGAGCACACTTGTAAAATGTCTATTGGGAATAAAATCTCCCGACAGCGGCAAAATAATTCTCGGAGACGGACTTAAAACATCAGATATTGGTTATCTTCCGCAGCATACCAGTCTTACGGCAGGATTTCCGGCAACAGTGGCTGAAGTGGTTATTTCCGGCTGTCTTAACCGCAGGGGACTACGCCCGTTTTATTCCTCAAAGGAAAAGGAAGTCGCCCGTAATGCTATGGAACGTCTTGGTGTTTCCTGTCTTGCAGACAGAAGCTGCCGCGAGCTTTCAGGAGGACAGCAGCAGCGTATGTTCCTTGCCCGTGCCATGTGCGCCGCCAGGAAGCTTCTTCTGTTGGACGAGCCCGTCACCGGACTCGATCCTACAGCGGCGGAGGAAATGTACAGACTTATTGACAACCTTAATAAAAAGGACGGAATGACCGTTATTATGGTCACTCATGACGTGGTCAGATCATTGGAATGCGCAAATAAAATTCTCTGTCTTTGCAGCAATGATCACAGCTTTTTCGGCACGCCGGAGGAATATGCAAATTCCCACATAAGCAGCCGATTTATAGGAGATTGAAAATATGACAGAAAATATCAGGTTAATGTTTACTCCCGAATTTTTCGGAGCAATACTTCTTCCGGCTCTTATCGGAGGACTTGCAGTTACGATCTGCTCCTCTCTGCTTGGCGTGACACTTGTGCTGAAACGATATTCCATGATCGGTGACGGACTTTCTCATATTGGCTACGGTGCGCTGTCCGTGGCAGCAGTAATGAACCTTGCTCCTTTAAAGGTTGCGCTGCCGGTGGTGATAGTTGCGGCGTTTATACTTCTGCGTCTCAGTGAAAACAGCAGGTTCAGCGGAGATTCAGCAATCGCCTTGTTTTCTACCACGGCTCTTGCGGTGGGTATTCTTGTATCGTCCAAAGCAGGCATTACAAACGATGTAAGTCATTATATGTTCGGAAGCATTCTTGCCATGAGCAAAAGCGACGTTATTCTCAGCGTGACGCTTTCGGTTATTGTCATATCGGCGTTTATATTCCTTTATAACCGGATTTTTTCCGTTACTTTTGATGAAAACTTTGCCCGTGCTACCGGAGTGAACGCCGGAATATACAATATGATTTTCGCTGTGCTTACGGCTGTGACTGTAGTGCTCGGAATGATGATGATGGGAGCTTTGCTTATCTCCAGTCTTATCGTTATCCCGACTCTTACAGCAATGCGGATATGTCATAGTTTTAAAGGCGTTGTGCTTACAGCGGGAACCGTTTCTGTTGTCAGTTTTCTTGTAGGGATGTTTATTTCCCTGTTGTTTAACACGGCTCCCGGCGCAAGCATTGTCATTGTAAATGTGTTCTTTTTCCTATGTTTCAGTATTGCCGGAACAGTCAGCCGGAAAAGATCCTGACATCATCCGTTTCATTTTCCGGTATTTCGGCAGGCTCAGAGCTTGTGGGAACATAAATTTTTGTGTCATCCTCATGCATAAAAATCACCTCCGTCTGATTATTTTTTCCCCGACAGATTAAAATATGCATATGCATATACTAAAACTTAACCAATAAAAGCAAATAAATATCACTATTTTATGTAAACTGCTGAATTTGCCCGAAATATTGGGAAATATGACCTCAGCATCTTGACAATGTGAAAGTTTTGTGATAAAATAATCACGAAATAAAATTATTGGAGGTTTATTATTATGGCATTTTGCAAACACTGTGGAACAGAGTATCCCGACGGAGAAACTTGTCCTAATCCTACTTGCCCCGGTAATCAGCAGGCGGCTGCACCGACTGGCAATCCGCTTGACGGAGGCTTTAATGAGGCAATGGAGCACGTTAAAAAGAACAAGAGCGTTATCATTGGAGCTATTGTTGCATTTATCGTTTTGGTAATTGTTATTGTTTTCTTGGGCGGTCATATGGGAGCTAAGGGTGCGGCTAATAAATACGCTAAGAATATTCTGAAGAAGAATGGTTTTAAGTCTGTTACAAAGGTAACAATGCTTGATGATGCATATAAAGAATACAAAAAAGACGACGATTTTGATGACGATAAAGATGATTTTAAAGAGTCTATCGAAGACATGAAAGACAACGATATCAAGGTTAAAGTCAAGAGCGTCAAGAAAGGCAAGGAGTTGAACAAAAAGGCACTTAAGGGTGCTAAGCTGTATTTCAAGACACAGGCAAAGACTTACGATGTTGATGATGATATCGAAGTAAAAAAAGGATACGAATTTAAGATTAAATTAAAGGGAAAGTATGACGGTGAAACAAAATCTACAACAAGGAAAATCTGCGTTGTAAAGGTAAAGGGTAATGGTTGGAAAGTAATTGACAAAGATGCCGATAGACTTGAATCAATGGGCGAGAGCGATATCGACTTGGACGATTATTTTGATGATGATTTCGATTTCTAATTAAAAACAAATTGATCCGGAGTGTAAAAACTCCGGATATTTTTTATATTTTCCTTGACATTGTGTTGATTTTGTGATAAAATATAATCTATAAGATAAAAAGTGCAGATTATCTGCAAAAAATGGAGGTTTATATGGACGACATCAACAGCAAAAACACAAACCCTCAGGGACAGACAGAACAGCCTAATCAGTACGGACAATATGGACAATACGGACAAATTCCGGATACGCAGCCGGAGCTTCCGCCTATTGCTACGCCGCCGAAGAAAAAGGTCTCCCTTGCAGCAGTTATCACTGTTCTGGTAATTATCGGCATAATTATTGCCGCTGTTATTCCCCACATTGCTCCCTACAAGGCAGCTCGCGAATTCGGAAAGGTTCTGATAAACGAAAAGGATACGGATAAGCTTTGTGAGCTTATGTTCCCGGACGATATTGGCAAAAACGAATTGATTCAGTCTACCATGAATGATGAAATTTCGAAAGATATCTTGAACATAAAACTTCTCGGCAGCAAAACAACTTTCAGCGGCGTAAAACCGGGAAAGAAAATCAAAAAGGATGATCTGAAGCTTATCCAAAAGGTATATAATATCTATGCAACTTTAATCGGAAGCAAGTCTGATATTAAAGTTGAAAAGGGATATGAGTATGAGATTCGCTTTAAAGCAGGAAGCAAAAAATACAAAACCAAATGTATTGTTGTAAAGCTGAAAGACGATGATTGGAAAGTAATTCTCGGCGCCTTATCCGATTTGAAGAAGCAAACCGAAATCTTTGATAATATAGACATATAAAAGTAAAAAAGAGGGGGAAATTATTCCCCCTCTTTTTTACTTTGTAAACTCAGTCAATCCTGCAATTTTCTGATCCTTTACAGCATTGGCGATGATTCCGGCAACGATATTCGCTCCCCTTTCACAGAAATGCGTACCGTCTGTAGAACCCTCCACAGCACCCATAAGATGATAACTTTTAGCGGTGTTATAACCAACAGAATTGTAATGACTCACCATTAATGAATTCAGGTCGATACAGGGAATATTGTACTTTGAAGCCAGCTTTTTGCAGGCATCGCAGTAATTTCCGTAGCTGTTGACAAACTTTCCGCCGGAATAGGATTTCATGCCGATAACAGTAGTCACCAGAATAGGAGTTGCGCCCTTTGCCTGAGCTAATTTAATAAATTCCGTCATATACCATTCGTAAGAACCGTCAGCTGGATTATCAGCATTTCCGCATACAGGAGCATATCTTTCAGCATTGTTTGCGGCGGAATCGTTGATTGCAAACTGAATCATAACAAAATCTCCTGCTTTAAGATTGTCAACTATGGTCTGATATCTTCCCTGATCGTAGAAGCTTTTGGAGCTTCTTCCGGCCAGCGCATGATTGGAAACAGTTACATTGTCTTTGAAGTAATCTTGGAGATAATAACCCCAGCCTTGCTGTGGAGCATAGCTTGCCCTGTAACTCTGCACAGTAGAATCACCAGCGATATAAATAACAGGCTTGTTTGTATCAACAGGATCCTGGTTCTGTGACGGATCATATGTCTCAGCGATAGGTTCGTCGGTAAGCTGTAATGTCAGATAGTCAAAATTCGGACCGCCTCCCTCTGTTGCCGAAACAAGCTTTATCGTATTTATTCCGGATTTAAGGGGAAGCACAATACCTCTTTCGCCCCATGTTGTCCAGCTGCCTGTACCGGTAAAGGACTGCATCCAATAAGAATCTGCATTGCCGTTTACAATAATCTTCATTTTTCTGTCAGTATCCGTACCATTGGCAACTTTAAATGTAACGAGATAATTTCCGTCCTGAGCTACATTAACAGTCCATGTAATATTACTGTCCACAACATTGTCAAGATTTACATATCCGTCCCTCGCAAAGCCCTCATTGTAGTTCTCGCTGACCCCCATTTCCCACGTCTGATCAAGAGCGAAATATCGCGGATCTGTAGTGGTTGTTGTCACTATGTCAGAGGGATAATATTCTATCTCCGGCAGAGTTTCCAATCCTATCAGCGATTTCTGTATAAACAGTGCATCATAATTTGTAAGTCCGTCATTGTTTCCTGAAACATCGCCGTTTATAATTCCCTGAGCTGAAATATGC
>CAJTWQ010000005.1 GCA_910579835.1 uncultured Ruminococcus sp. | reverse complement strand
ATCTGATAAATGGCAAAACCGTCTTAAAATTTTGATATTAAAAGTTTTAGGGAGGATCCCTTTTTCAAAAGGGGCTCCCTCAATAGATTACAGTATTACTTTACTAACCCCAATCATTTCAAAAGTAATATATAATCAATTAAATGTCAATGCGCGGGAGTTTTCCAGACTTTTAAGCAGTGCAAACCGTGCCTCGTCCCGGCATTCGGGTTTCGCCATGTAGTACATATAAGTTTCAAGGACATTAATGGGACTTGCGGTTCTTCCCTCTATCTTGAACTGCTCAAAGCCCATGGGTACATATTTTTCCCATATATCGTCTGGGGAGATGTGAGTTCTCAGATTTCGGATATCAAAAATTCCCCTCTGCGAATAGGGACAGTCCTTGAAATGCTGAGGATCATATTTGGATGCGTCAAAGGGCAGATTAGGATACTTTTTAATATGTTCATTGTAGGCGATAGTCTGAACTCCGATGCAGTGGTAATGTTCCGATCTCCGGGGGCAGCCGGGTTCACAGCAGGCATTTACAAGCAGTTCGCAGTCTGCTTTTCTCGGAAGCTTTTCCAGAACCTCGAAGTTATTATTGAAATCGTAGTCTACTACCACGATGCTGTAGTCCCTGCCTAATTCCTCTTTCAGCTTTTCCGGATCAGTAATTCTCTTGCATGTAGAGCTTGTCAGCTTATATTTGGGGAAGTTTCGGCGGATGTAGTCCTCCAGCAGAGGCGACATGACAATAGCTTCGTTCATGCCGTTGTTGGCAAGATTCATGACCATGTTGCAGAATGGATCGCTGAGATGCTTCTTTTCCAGCGCCGGATTGGTGAAAGTGAAGCGCAGCGGAATGCCCTTGTCATTGAATGCCTTAATAACGTTCTTTACAAAGTTCTTATCTACAACGCCTCCCTGGGTTCTTCCGCCGTTCCATATCGATGGAGGGAAAACGCCGTAGAAAGACGCTATTTCTACACCCTCGCGAAAAAATTCGGGACGGTGCGTCAGCATTTCGGCAAACATAAAATTAAGTTTGAAGTTTCCTGAAAAATCAGGAAGATGAAAACGTACTCTCATTTTAATCTCCTTTATTTTGCATTGATGCATGATCTCCGCGTTCATGT
Source organism: uncultured Ruminococcus sp. (assembly GCA_910579835.1). Classification (GTDB taxonomy): domain Bacteria; phylum Bacillota; class Clostridia; order Oscillospirales; family Ruminococcaceae; genus Ruminococcus. Next base: position 60,130 of record CAJTWQ010000005.1, on the reverse strand, counting down.
ACAGCGTGATAGCCGGCATTTTCAATTTCCTCTTCAAGACTGCGCAGACATTCGGCTGCCTCACTGCCGGAGGAAAGCTTATTGTCGTACAGATCGTATTTTTTCCGCACGTCAGCCGGAGACAGATTGGGCATTACCACGTTGCAGCCGGTTTTTAGTCCAAGCTCACGCCCCTGAGGCGATATGGTGCCCAATGCGGTGGTGGCAGGAAGAAGGACGTCCGGAAACATAAGCCGGATGATTCCCAGCAGTTTTAAAGTAAGGTCAAGTGTGCCTCTCTTTTTTTCTGCAAAGGGCGTGCCGTGGTGTGGGATGAACGGTCCTATGCCTATCATATGTGGGCGCAGCTCCTGCATGAAACGCAGATCGGCAATAATATCGTCAGCAGTCTGAAAGGGCGCTCCCGCCATAAATCCCGCGCCGACCTGATAACCAAGCTCACGCAGCCAGTACAGGCATTTTTTCCGGTTTTCCAGACTCATTTCTGGTGGATGGAGCTTTGAATAAAGTTCCGGTGAAGCAGCTTCATGCCGAAGAAGATAACGGTCTGCTCCGGCTTCTTTCATGCGCCTGTAGCTCTCCCGGGAACGCTCTCCTAATGAAAGGGTAACGGCGCAGTCCGGATATTTTTCATGCAGTTCCGATATAACGCCGCACATGAGATCGTCAGTAAAGACCGGATCTTCGCCGCCTTGAAGTACAAAAGTACGGAAACCCAGTTTATAGCCTTTTGCTGCACATTCAATGATCGCAGGGCGGTCAAGTCGGTAACGCTGCGCATCATGGCAGCCGCGGCGGATTCCGCAGTAAAGGCAGTTGTTTTTGCAAAAGCTGGAGATCTCGATCAGTCCGCGAAGATACACTTTGCTGCCGTAATATTTCCGGCGGACTTCATCGGCGTATTTCACCAGAGCAGCATTTTCTTCCGCATCTTCCGAAAGGATAAGCGCCGACAGTTCCTCGTCAGGAAGATCGCCTGTGCGGTATAGTTTTTCAGCAGCGTTGTTCATACAGCCTGCTTTCAGCCGCCAAGACGTATCATCTCGTCAATGCACCTGCGTGAAGCCATAATAAGCTCCTCGTCCATAACAATTTCTGACGCCTCTCCGCTGCCGTCACGAATAGCCAGCAGCGAGCGGTAAACGTCCGGCAGGGTGGTAAGCTTCATATTGTGGCAGACAATATCCCTTGTGACGGGGAAGAATTTCTTTTCGGGACAGTCATACTGCAAATGCTCTGCGATCGAGGTTTCCGTGCCTATAATAAATTCTTTTGCGTCCGATTTTTTAGCAAAGTCAATTATACCGGAAGTAGAACCGACATAATCCGCAAGCTCCACGACCTGAGGTCTGCATTCGGGATGAACCAGAAACAGAGCTTCGGGATGCTCATTTTTTGCCGCCATAACGTCTTTTGCGGTAACTGCGGCATGAGTCGGACAGCCGCCGTTAAGCAGACGAATGTCTTTTTCGGGGCAGTTTCTTTTTACAAAATCGCCAAGATTGCAGTCGGGGATAAAAAGGATTTTATCATTTTCGATAGCCTTGACGATCTTCAATGCGCTTGACGACGTAACGCAGACGTCGCAGACGGTTTTTAGGGCTGCCGTAGTGTTGATGTAGGCAACTACAGTTCTGTTGGGATCTTCCGCCTTGACTGCGGCGATCATTTCCTTGTCCATCTGCTCCGCCATAGGGCAGCCTGCATTTGGATTTGCAAGATATACGCGCTTCTGAGGGGAAAGAATTTTTGCAGTTTCCGCCATAAAGTGGACGCCGCAGAAAAGAATATTTTCCTCGGCAAGACTTTTTGCATCAACGCTGAGTTTGTAGCTGTCGCCGGTATAGTCGGCTATCTCAGTAATTTCTCTTGCCTGGTAGCTGTGGGCGAGAATGGCTGTTCCGGTTTCCTTTTTCAGCCGGATTATAGCCTCTTGCATTTCACGAACATTCATAATAATACCTCTTTTTTTATTTATAAGCTGCTTTCTGCGATAACTTCGATCTCCACAAGAACGTTCTTGGGAAGTGTTTTTACGGCAACGCAGCTTCTTGCCGGAAGTTCTTTAAAATATTTTCCGTAAACTTTGTTAAATGCGGCAAAATCATTCATATCTGCAAGGAAGCAGGTTGTTTTTACCGCTTTTTCAAAGGACGATCCAGCAGTTTTCAGAACCTCACCTAAATTTTTTATCACTTGTTCCGTCTGTTCCTCAATAGTGTTCGCCTCAACGGTGTTCGTTGCCGGATTTATGGCTATCTGACCGCTTGTGTAAACCATTCCATTTGAAACTATGGCCTGTGAATAAGGTCCTACTGCTGCAGGCGCTTTTTCTGTGTGAATCTTTATCATAATAATTCCTCCTTTATACTATTTGTATTATAAAATAATATTTCCCTCTCTGTCGATAAGGCGGCAGATGTATATTGTATCATAAGTGTGATTGTGGATTTTTACATCCGTCATGATCTTTGCATAGCCATCATCATAGCATCTTTGCCCGTTTTAGCCGCCGGATTTTCGGATTTTTTTCCCGGCTTCGGCTGTTGTCTCATTCATATTACTGACAGGGGGTTCACTGCCTCGCTCTTTTTTCATATTTCTGCGCACAGGGCAGAAATACCGCACATATGGCTATACACAGCAGTTTTTTCATAATTTATGTCATTTTATTATGTTGCCTTTCTTGTCAATAATATGAAGTTCCTTTCCGTCAGTGCTTGCATATGCGTATCCGTCGTCTGTAAACGGCATGAAATAGCTGTACTGCGGCTTAATCGCCCATTTGCCATCTTTACCGATAAATCCGTAAAGTCCTGTTTCACCGTCATATACTGCGGCAAGACCTCCGGAGAAATTGTCTGCGTTTTCATATTTTGGTTCAATTGCCCAATCTCCGTTTACGTCAATATAGCCGTACTTTCCGTCCTCCATTGTTTTACACAAACCGTCGCTGTACACAGAGGGAACCCAGTTCTTTGGTTCAACTATCCAGTCGCCGCTTTTGTCGATAATTCCGAATACATCGTTTTCGTTCTCGTCAATATCCATAACTACAGCTCTGCCGTCATGAAAGGATTCAGCTCCGGCTTTCGCATCAAGAACCTTTTCGCCCTTGATATTTATATAATACTCATTATTATTTTCGTCAATAACAAGAGCCAGACCGTCGCTGAAATCAAAGACCTGTGAAAACTGCGGTTCAGCGATCCAACTGCCCTCTGTGTCGATAAATCCGTAAAGTTCGCCTTCGCACACTGCTGCTGCTCCGCTGGCAAAAGCTTTGCCTCCGTCAAATTTCGGTTCAATTGCCCATTCGCCTTTTGTATTAATAAATCCGACCTTGGATGTCTCCGTATCTATGGCGATGGCAAACCCGGATATAAAATCTCCGGAAATTTCGTATTTATCGCTTGTTGTTTTTTTTCCGGTTTTGTCAATAAAGCTAATTTTGGAGTCGTTTTCCTCAGTTTCCCAAACCACGGCGCATCCGCTGCTGAACATATGCGCATTTTCAAACTGCGGTTCGATTGCCCATTCTCCGTCCTTGCCGATATATCCCAGAAGCTCGGTTTCAGTGTCATAGAACATGGCGAGACCGCTGTCAAACATCAGATTTCCGGATTCCTCAGTCTCAGAGGAATTATTTCGGGAATCCTTATTTTTGCTTTCGCTTTCCTTTTTACCGCATCCTGAGATCATTACTGCGGCGGCAGTAAATACGGAAAGAAGTATGGTTTTTTTCATACATATTCTCCTAATTAATGTTAAGAATCTTGAATCCGGCGTCTGTCAGGGCGTTTCTTATCTCCTCGATATGCTGGTAATTCCTCGTTTCCAGAACAATGCGCAGATAACAGCCGTTTACTGCTGAGCCTTCGTTGGCTCTTTCGTGATGGATGGATGTAACGTTTCCTCCAAGCTCGGCAATAATTCGTGAAACGTCCATAAGCTGTCCCGGCTTGTCTAAAAGCTCGATATTCATGGAGCAAGACCTTCCCGACATGAGAAGTCCGCGCTTGATGACCCTTGAAAGAATAGTTACGTCTATATTTCCTCCCGACAGTAGGCAGACAGCCTTTTTGCCCTTTACCGGAACCTTGTTGAACATGGCGGCGGCAACGGGAGCTGCTCCCGCGCCCTCGGTTACAAGTTTCTGCTGTTCCATAAGAGCGAGAATGGCTGCGGAGATTTCGTCGTCGGTAACGGTAACTATTTCGTCAACATACTGAGAAATTATATTATATGTATTCTCCCCCGGTTCTTTTACGGCTATTCCGTCGGCAATGGTGGAAACGCTTTCAAGGCGCTCTATCTGATGATCGTGAATTGAATTGTACATACTGGGAGCACCGGCAGCCTGAACGCCGTAAACCTTGATCTTCGGATTAAGCTTTTTAACGGCAAAGGCAATGCCTGAAATAAGTCCGCCGCCACCGATAGGAACGATAACGGCGTCCATATCGGGGATCTGGTCTAAAAGCTCCAGACCGATAGTGCCCTGTCCAGCAATAACATCCTCATCGTCAAAGGGATGGATAAAGGTATAGCCGTACTCGTCCCGCTGTCTCATAGCCTCCGCGTAGGCGTCGTCATAAACGCCCTTGACGAGACATACCTCTGCGCCGTAGCTTTTTGTAGCTTCCACTTTGGATATAGGCGCGCCGTCCGGCAGACAGATTATTGATTTGATGCCGTTTCTTGCAGCTGCCAGAGCAACGCCCTGGGCATGGTTTCCTGCGGAACAGGCAATAACGCCCTTAGCCTTTTCTTCTTCAGAGAGCTGCGACATTTTAAAATATGCGCCTCTTACCTTGAACGAGCCTGTAATCTGCAAATTTTCGGTTTTCAGCCATATATCTGATTCAGGATTGATTTTTGGAGCCTTGATTATATCGGTTTCCCGGATAACCTGTCTTAAAACGTATTTTGCACTATAGATCTTATCAAGTGTCAGCATCTTTAAATTACCTTCTTTTTTCATTTATAAGCTGGTTGACAAACTGCTTTGCCGTTCGGGGGGATCTTCCGCTGCCCTGCAATGCAAACTGTTCCGCTTTAAGTGCAAGCTCTTCCTGCGGTACGTCTATGCCGGATTCTGCGGCAAGCTCGGCTGCAATGGCTATATATAAATTCTTATTGGGGCGGCTGAAGTTCACCCTCAGTCCAAATCGTGCGGATAGGGAAAGAGTTTCCTGCATAGAATCATTCCGGTGAATATCGTCTCCGCTGCGTTCGGAGAAGCTTTCTTTTATCAGGTGGCGGCGGTTGCTGGTAGCGTATATGGCAGTATTGCTGCTTCTTGCCGAAACGGAGCCTTCAAGGGCAGCTTTCAGAGAGCCGAAGCAGTCCTCGCCGGGGGCAAAGCTGAGATCATCAATAAAAATGATGAATTTCAGGGGATTTTCACTTATGCTTTCGATAATTCGAGGAATATCCCGAAGCTGCTCTTTTGTTATCTCGATAAGACGCAGACCATGGTTGGCGTATTCATTGACGACAGCCTTTACCGTAGAAGATTTTCCGGTGCCGGCATCGCCGTAAAGAAGCACGTTCTGTGCCGCTTTTCCCTCTAAAAGAGCAATGGTGTTTTCAATAACGGCTCGACGTTCGTTTTCATACCCGTAAAGCTCCGAAAGGCGCTGCTTATCAGGATGCTTGACGGGAACAATATCGCCGTTTCTCACCATAAACATTGAGTCTGCCGCAAATTTTCCATAGCCGGAGCTGTTTATATTTTCGATCCGTTTTCTGTATTCGGCAGTAAAATCAATTTCCGAGGTATTCCACCTTGGGAGAGGATATATCCTATAATAGCCGTAGGACGCTTCTTCCGGAGTAAGATGTGAAAGTTCCTGTAAGAAGGCAAGCTCATTTAAAACCGCTTCCTCGATGCAGGGATCAAATTTCATGCCTTGCGCCTTTCCTTTAATATAGAAATTTTCATTTTCCAGAACGGATTTGAGAAGATATTCGCTGAAATTATCGTTATGTTTGTAAAGTTCCGAAACGAACCGGGAGTATTTTCCGATATTAAAATGATCGTCCTCTGCCGATTCTTCAAGCAGCTCCCTGAGAATACCCAAAGCTTTGTCGTCAAGGAGACTGCGGAATACGGCAAGGGCGTCCGTTCCGCAGTGCAGATTATCAAGTTTTTCCCTGATATTTGACATTATATCGCCTCTAAAATTTTTTCGGTCATTTCCGTGCAGGTAATGGGAGTTCCCTTGCCGCCGCCCAGAAGATCTGCAGTGCGCCAGCCGTCGCTGAGAACCTTATTTACGGCGGCTTCAATGGCATTTGCTTCTGCGGAAAGTCCGAATGAGTAGCGGAGCATCATAGCCCCTGAAAGAATAGTCGCAATAGGATTTGCTTTGTTCTGACCGGCAATATCCGGTGCGCTGCCGTGAATAGGCTCGTACATACCCCTTGACGACGCTCCCAGAGAAGCCGATGCCAGCATACCAATAGAGCCTGTTATCTGCGACGCCTCGTCGGAAAGGATGTCGCCAAACATATTTGAAGTAACTATAACGTCAAATTGACGCGGATTGCGCACCAGCTGCATTGCGGCGTTGTCCACAAACATATCGCCGTATTCAACTTCAGGGTATTCTTCCGCAAGAGCGTGCATGGTCTTTCTCCAGAGACGGGAGGACTCCAGTACATTCGCCTTGTCAACGCTGGTTAAACGCTTGCTGCGCTTCATAGCCGTATCAAATGCGACCCTGCCTATGCGCTCTATTTCTGTAACGCTGTATGCCTCTGTGTCGTAAGCCTCGCTGCCGTATTTTCCCTCACGGTATCCTCTGTCGCCAAAGTAGATGCCGCCGGTAAGCTCACGGACAATCATTATATCGAATCCGTCTCCAATGATTTCGTCTTTAAGTGGGGAGGCATCACGCAGAGCCGGAAAAAGAGAAGCAGGGCGAAGATTGGTGTAAAGACCCAAGGCGGAGCGGATGCCGAGCAAAGCCTTTTCCGGACGGTTTTCTCCGGGCTGATCGTCCCATTTGGGACCTCCAACGGCTCCTAAAAGAACGCTGTCCGATGCAAGACAGCCGTCAACCGTCTCCTGAGGGAGAGGCTTTCCGGCAGCGTCTATAGCGCATCCGCCTATAAGATACGGAGTAAAATTAAATTTATGGCCGAATTTTACGGCAATTTTTTTAAGGACGGCTGCGGCGCTTTCCACGATTTCCGGACCGATACCGTCTCCTTTTAATAAAGCAATATTGAATTCCATTATAAAAACCTCCGCTGGTCAAATTATTTACCCGATCGTTCCGTTGGCTATAGAGTTTACAAGTCCGCCGTTTTCAATAATATTCTGGATAAATTCCGGAAACGGAGCTGTTTTGTACTCCATGCCCGTGGTGATATTACGAATGACGCCGTTATCAAGATCGGCTTCGACCATATCGCCCTCCGAGATACCCTCGGCAGCTTCGGGACATTCAACAATGGCCAGACCGATATTTATAGCGTTGCGGTAAAATATCCTTGCAAAGCTTTTGGCTATAACAAGGGAAATTCCGCTTGCCTTTATAGCGATTGGCGCGTGCTCACGGGACGAACCGCAGCCAAAATTCTGTCCGGCGACCATAATATCGTCTTTCTGCACACGGATGACAAATGTCTTGTCAATATCTTCCATGCAGTGAGACGCAAGCTCGGCGTGATCGCTGGTATTGAGATAACGTGCCGGAATGATAACATCGGTATCAACGTTATCGCCGTATTTTATAGCGTTTCCTGTGTACTTCATCTGCTCATTACCTCCCATGGACTTGAAATCTTTCCTGTCAGTGCGCTTGCCGCAGCAACGGCAGGACTTGCAAGATATACCTCGGATTCCGTGTGACCCATACGTCCCACAAAGTTGCGGTTTGTTGTGGTAACTGCACGTTCTCCGGCTGCCAGAATACCCATATATCCGCCCAGACAAGGACCGCAGGTAGGCGTTGAAACTACTGCGCCGCTCTCAATAAAGATTTTCAGCAGTCCCTGTTCCATAGCGTCAAGATAGATCTGCTGAGTTGCCGGAATAACGATTACACGTACATTCTTAGCGCATTTTCTGCCTTTCATTATCTCGGCGGCGATCTGAAGATCTTCAAGTCTGCCGTTGGTGCATGAGCCGATAACCACCTGATCTATTTTTATATCATCAAACTGATCGAAAGTCCTTGCATTCTCCGGAAGATGCGGAAATGCCACCGTTGGCTCTATAGCAGAAAGGTCGATCTCTATAATTTCGTCATAAACAGCGTCCTCGTCAGCCTTATAGATAACAGGCTCTGCGCCGCCGTGTTCTCTGATATATTCAAGAGTGATGTCGTCAACCTCAAAGATACCGTTCTTTGCGCCTGCTTCGATCGCCATATTTGCAATGCAGAGACGGTCAGCCATTGTCAGGGATGAAAGTCCCTCGCCGGTAAATTCCATTGAACGGTAAAGTGCGCCGTCAACGCCGATTTTTCCGATAATATGGAGAATAACATCCTTACCTGAAACATACTTGCGGAGACTGCCCGTAAGGTTGAATTTTATAGCGGAGGGTACTTTGAACCATGCCTTGCCGATAGCCATTCCGCACGCCATATCCGTTGAGCCGACGCCTGTTGAGAAAGCTCCGAGAGCGCCGTATGTACAGGTATGGGAATCTGCTCCGATAACCACATTTCCGGCTGTAACAAGACCTTTTTCAGGCAGGAGAGCGTGCTCTATACCCATTTTTCCCACGTCGTAGAAATGCGTTATTTCCTTTTCCCCGCAGAAATTACGGCACATTTTGCACTGCTCCGCAGCCTTTATATCCTTGTTGGGAGCGAAGTGATCCATGACCATTGTGACCTTGTCTTTATCGAAAACGCCTGTTTTGTTAAGTTTTGCGAACTCCTTGATAGCCACCGGAGAGGTAATATCGTTGCCAAGTACAAGGTCGAGATCAGCAAGAATAAGCTGACCTGCCTGAACGGAATCAAGCCCTGCATGAGCCGCAAGTATCTTCTGCGTCATTGTCATACCCATGTTTATCAGTCCTTTCAGATATAATTTTAGTTATTGCTATTATCTATGTTAAATAAAAATTCACAATGTCAGTTCAATCTGATTTCCCTCTAAATCAATTATACAGCTTTCATAATAACCATCGCCGGTTATTCTTGGTTCGCTTATGACTTCATAGCCATCAGACTTTAATTTTGCAGTTAATTGGTCAACTTTTTCAGCACTTCCTAAACTAAACGCAATATGAGCATATCCTGTCCGATTAATATCTTTTGCAATATCAATCATTTGCGGCTTATTCATAATTTCCAATCTCGTTCTTTCGTCAAAGGATAAAAAGTAGGAACGGAAATCAGTCTTTAAATTATGATAACAATTATTAGATTTAGCGCCAAAATACTTTACAAAAAAATCCCTTGCTGATTCTAAATCATTTACATACATAGCAATGTGTTCAATTTTCATTTTACTTTTTCCTTTTATGAATCATGATTTACCTTAACAACCTTACTTATTAATAACAGCGCCCTTATCAGCGGAAGAAACCATAGCCGCATAACGCTTGAGGTATCCCGTGATATTTTCTTTTTTCTTTATAGGCATAGTCTTTCTGCGCTTTTCAAGCTCCTCGCCGGAAACTTCAAGAGTAATGGAGCAGTTCGGAATATCAATTGAAATGATATCGCCGTCCTTGACATAAGCGATAGTACCGCCGTTTACAGCCTCGGGAGATACGTGACCGATAGCTGCTCCTCTGGTAGCGCCTGAGAAACGTCCGTCAGTGATAAGAGCAACGGACGATCCGAGACCTGCGCCCTGAATGGCGGAAGTAGGCGAAAGCATTTCTCTCATTCCCGGACCTCCGGCAGGACCTTCATAGCGGATAACTACAACGTCTCCAGCCCTGATGCCGCCCTCGTAGATGACCTTTATAGCCTCCTCTTCGCTGTCGAATACCCTTGCAGGACCTTTGTGGCAGAGCATTTCGGGAGCGACTGCGCTTCTCTTTACAACGCATCTGTCGGGAGCAAGATTTCCGCGCAGAACGGCAATTCCGCCTGTTTCGCTGTAAGGATTGTCAATAGGACGGATAGTTTCGGGATCTTTATTGATACAGCCTGAAATATTCTCACCCACGGTCTTTCCTGTAACGGTCATGCAGTCGGTGTTGATAAGATTTTTCTTTGAAAGCTCATTCAGCACAGCGTAAACTCCTCCGGCTTCGTTCAGATCTTCCATGTAAGTATGACCGGCAGGGGCAAGGTGACAGAGATTGGGCGTTTTAGCGCTTATCTCGTTGGCAATATCGAGATCGATTTCAACGCCGCATTCGTTTGCGATTGCCGGAAGATGCAGCATACTGTTAGTTGAGCAGCCCAAAGCCATATCGGCGGTAAGAGCGTTCATGAAAGCCTTTTCCGTCATGATGTCAAGAGGACGGATATTCTGTCTGTACAGCTCCATAACCTGCATACCAGCCATTTTAGCCAGTTTGATACGCTCGGAGTAAACAGCCGGGATAGTTCCGTTGCCTTTGAGACCCATTCCCAGAACCTCCGTCAGGCAGTTCATGGAATTGGCGGTATACATGCCGGAGCAGGAGCCGCAGGTGGGACAAGCCTTGTTCTCAAATTCCTCAACATCCTTAGCGGATATCTTTCCGGCGGTGTATGCGCCAACAGCCTCGAACATGGATGAAAGGCTTGTTTTCTTTCCCTTGACGTGACCGGCAAGCATAGGTCCGCCGCTTACGAAAATCGTTGGGACGTTTATACGTGCCGCTGCCATGAGCAGTCCCGGAACGTTCTTGTCGCAGTTGGGAACCATAACAAGCGCGTCAAAATGATGTGCCAGAGCCATACATTCCGTGGAATCGGCTATAAGATCACGGGTGACAAGTGAATATTTCATACCCGTATGACCCATGGCTATACCGTCGCATACGGCGATAGCCGGGAACACCACAGGAGTTCCGCCGCCCATAGCTACGCCCAGCTTTACAGCGTCAACGATCTTGTCTATATTCATATGTCCCGGAACGATCTCATTGTATGACGATACGATTCCTACCAGAGGACGATTCATTTCCTCTTTAGTATGTCCAAGCGCATTGAAAAGGGAACGCTGCGATGCCTTTTCAACACCCTCGCAAAAATAATTTCCGCTCATTTTATTTCACCTCAAAGATTATTTAATCAGGACTTTGGCACAGAAAGCAAAGATGCTGTCTGCGCCGTTGACCCTGATACGCTGCATTAGTTGTTAATGAATTTATCTTCCTCGTTGTTCCAGCTATAGAGCTTTCTGATTTCCTCGCCCACCTTTTCGGAAGGATGCTCAGAAGCAAGCTTTCTCATAGCCTTGAAGTGAACTTGCGAACCTGCGCTTGACATATCGAGGAGGAATTCCTTGGCAAAAGAGCCATCCTGAATATCGGAGAGGATCTTCTTCATGGTCTTCTTTGTCTCCTCTGTGATGATCTTCGGACCTGTGATATAATCGCCGTATTCAGCGGTGTTGGAGATAGAGTATCTCATGCCGGCAAATCCGCTCTGGTAGATAAGGTCAACGATAAGCTTCATTTCGTGGATACACTCAAAATAAGCGTTTCTCGGGTCATATCCAGCTTCAACGAGAGTCTCAAAGCCTGCCTGCATAAGAGCGCATACGCCGCCGCAGAGAACTGCCTGTTCACCGAAAAGGTCGGTCTCGGTCTCTGTTCTGAAAGTTGTCTCCAGAACTCCGGCACGAGCACCGCCGATAGCAAGACCGTAAGCAAGAGCCGTTTCCTGTGCCTTTCCTGTAGCGTCCTGATGTACGGCAACGAGACAAGGAACGCCCTTTCCTGCCTGGTACTCGGAACGAACGGTATGTCCGGGACCCTTGGGAGCGATCATAGTAACGTCAACGTCGGCAGGAGGAACGATGCATCCGAAATGAATATTGAATCCGTGAGCGAACATAAGCATATTTCCAGCTTCAAGGTTAGGCTCAATGTCGTTTTTGTACAGAGCAGCCTGCTTTTCGTCATTTATAAGTATCATGATTATGTCTGCCTGCTTTGCGGCTTCAGCTGCTGTAAATACCTCAAATCCCTGCTTTACAGCCTTGTCCCATGACTTTGAACCCTCATAAAGACCGATGATAACTCTGCCCTTGTCACCGAGAGATTCCTTGGCGTTGAGAGCGTGAGCGTGACCCTGTGAGCCGTAGCCGATAACGGCGATCGTCTTGCCGTAAAGGAGCGAAAGATCGCAGTCCTGTTCGTAAAAAACCTTTGCATTATTTTCCATTTTTAAAGACTCCTTTAAAATTTAATATATATGTAATTGCTGTTGGCAATTATAAGCGTTGATTCAATCATTTTTTTGTCTTCAGGCAGTTGTCGCCTCTTTCGATAGCAACCAGTCCGGTGCGGCACATTTCCATAATTCCATAGGGTTTAAGAAGCTCTATAAATGCGTCTATTTTTGAAGTTTCACCCGTCAGCTCACATACAAGAGCCGTGGGGGAATAGTCAACTATCTTTGAACGGAATATCTCGACGGCGGTCATAATATCCTGCCGCGACTGGGGCGTATTCCGTACTTTTATGAGAAGCAGATCACGGACAACAGTCTCATGCCTGTCCAGAACCTCCACTTCACGAACGTCGTGAAGCTTGCGAAGCTGGAGAAGAATACGGTCTTTCAGGTATTCGTCACCGTGAAAAGCAATAGTAATTCTTGAAAAGCTGCTCGATTCCGTTTCCCCCACTGTCAGGCTGTCGATGTTGAAGCCGCGGCGTGTGAACATTCCCGAAACACGGGAGAGCACTCCGGAAACGTTTGACACAATAACTCCGATTACATACTGATCCATTTCAGTCACCTCACTTGATCTCTGTTATAATATCTTCTATCGAACCGCCGGGGGGCAGCATGGGAAGTACAAATTCGTCGCAGTCCACAAGGCAGTCGATAAGGTAAGTACCGTTATATGAGAATGCTTCTTCAGCAATTTTTTCAAGTTCCTCTTTTGAGGATACTCTTGCGCCCTTTGCGCCGAAAGCCTCTGCAAGCTTTACGAAATCTGTCCGGCGGTCAAGAGTGGTGTTGGAGTAATGTTTTTCAAAGAAAAGCGTCTGCCACTGACGCACCATTCCCAGAACGCCGTTGTTCATAATAACGATAACAAGGGGGAGTCCCTGTGAAACAGAAGTTGCAAGCTCGTTGAGATTCATACCGAAGCTGCCGTCGCCGGTAAAGAGGAGAGCGGTTTTGCCTGTAGCCGAAGCCGCGCCTATCGCAGCGCCCATGCCAAATCCCATAGTTCCCAGACCGCCGCTGGTGAGGAATGTTCGGGGAGCTTTCAGGGGATAACGCTGGGCAGTCCACATCTGGTGCTGTCCTACATCTGTAACGACCGTGGCGTCTCCTGCATGGGAGCTTACAATGTCGATAATATCGTATGGATCAAGACGTCCTTTGTCAGTTATACCCGAATTGTGGCAGGAATTTTTGCAGCCTGCACAGTTTTTCTTATATTTATGATCTCTTGCGCTGTCAATACGGCGGTTTTCCTCAGCTTTAAGTTCCTCTATGCGCTGATGCCAAATGGGATGCTTTTTCTCAGCCACAATAGTGCACAGACGCTCCACAGCATCCTTTATATCGCCGTTTATGGCAAGATTTGCCGGAATATTCTTGTGCAGCTCGGCACCGTCTATGTCGATATGTATAATGCGGAAATTCTTATTGAACCGGTTTTTATTTCCGGTAGCCCTGTCGCTGAATCTGGCTCCCAGGGCGATAACCAAGTCCGATTCATCCTGTGCCATTGAAGATGCGTAATGACCGTGCATTCCCTGCATTCCCAGAAAACGGGGATTGTCACATGGAACGGCTGAAAGTCCCATAAGAGTGCATCCCATAGGAGCGTCTATCCTTTCGGCAAGAGCCATGACTGCTGCGGACGCCCTGCCGCTTATGATACCGCCGCCGAAGTAGATATATGGTCTTTCTGCCGATTCGATCATCTCCGCCGCTTTTCTTATCTTTTCTTCATCGGCAAAGGTAACAGGATAGGGGATCACCGGCTGAGCCTGAGATTCAAATTCGCACTTAGCAATTTGTACATCTTTAGGAATATCTACAAGAACAGGACCGGGACGTCCCGATTTGGCTATTTTGAACGCCATCCGCATAGTATCGGCAAGCTCGGCTACATCCTTTACAATAAAATTGTGCTTTGTTATAGGCATTGTCACGCCGACAATGTCTACCTCCTGAAAGCTGTCTCTGCCGATAAGATCACATGGAACGTTTCCGGTAATGGCGACCATAGGAATGGAATCAAGAAAAGCCGTAGCGATGCCGGTAACAAGATTTGTCGCACCGGGGCCGGACGTTGCTATAACAACTCCGACCTTTCCGGTTGCCCGTGCATATCCGTCAGCCGCATGGGAAGCGCCCTGTTCATGAGCTGTGAGAACGTGCTTTATGCGGTCATGATTGAGATAGAGCTCGTCAAAAAGATTGATTACCTGACCGCCGGGATACCCGAAAACGGTATCGCAGCCTTGTTCAACGAGTGTTTCAACAACAATTTTTGCACCTGAAATAAACATGATAAAGTTTCATCCTTTTTAATAATATAAAAACCTCCGACATCTGCCGGAGGTTCTGTTCAAGCGTCATTGCACTGATACGATAATTCGTACAGGCAGATATTACTCAAAGTCCTGCGGGCAGAATGAATAGAAGCGGCAGCCAGAAACGGTGATGACTGCGCTTTTAATAATGACTATACCGAAATAATTAACGGCTGATCTCATTATTATTGCTCCTTTGCTCAGACTTTGAATACTCTTGAATTAATTATAACACCTTTGGAAGATAAAATCAATATAAATAAATACATTTGGAAATATTTTGTTGAACTTTAACATTTTTCAACAGTTGATTCGATTACCGTTTGAGCATGTTGTTTACAGCGCATACAAGAGCCTTAACAGATGATACCACAATATCCGTATCAATTCCGGTACCCCAGAAGCTTTTTCCGTCAGGAACCGTAATTTCCACATAGGAAACAGCTTTTGAAGCCGAACCGACTTCGAGAGCGTGCTCCGTATAGGTATTGATGCTGTAGTTTATGCCGGTATAAGAGCGGATAGCATTGCTTACGGCGTCAAGACGTCCGTTGCCGTTGTTGGTTGCAGACGCTACGCGTCCGTTGTAAATAAGACTTACGGTAGCTTCGATTCCGTTACACTGAACATAGTGAGTTTCCGTAACATTGAGCGGCTCGGCAATATCTACGAAATGATTCTTGAATATCTGATATACTTCGTCCGGAAGAAGCTCCTTGTGCTTGTGGTCGGAAATGCTTTTGACCGTGTACCCCACCGTTTCACGCATTCTTTTAGGCAGATTGAAGCCGAATCTGGTTTCCAGGATATATCCTATGCCGCCTTTGCCGGATTGACTGTTGATCCTGATTACGTCGGCGGAATATTCTCTTCCCACGTCCTCTGGATCTATAGGCAGATAGGGGACGGTCCAGTGTTTGGTATTTCCCTCTTCGCGCCACTTCATACCTTTAGCGATTGCGTCCTGATGAGAACCGCTGAACGCTGCAAAGACAAGTTTTCCGGTGTAGGGTGACCGATCGTGCACCTCCATGCGCGTTATCCTTGTGTAAAGCTCTGTAATGGACGGAATATCGGAGAAATCAAGTTTTGGATCAACGCCCTGTGAATACATATTCATTGCAAGAGTGATAATATCCACATTGCCTGTTCTTTCACCGTTTCCGAAAAGAGTTCCTTCAACACGGTCTGCTCCGGCAAGGAGTCCCATTTCCGTATCTGCAACAGCGCATCCGCGGTCATTGTGCGGGTGGAGAGAAACAATTACATTTTCTCTGTATTTCAAGTTGTCGCACATATACTCCACCTGATTTGCATAAACGTGGGGCATGGAAAGCTGAACGGTAACAGGCAGGTTGATTATTACCTTATCTTCAGGGGCAGGCTGCCATACGTCCAGAACGGCGTTGCAGATTTCCAGAGCAAATTTCGGTTCGGTTCCCGTAAAGCTCTCCGGCGAATATTCAAAGCGGAAATTTCCCTCGTATTTTTCACGGTATTCCTTGCAGAGTTTTGCGCCGGAAACGGCTATATCAATAATTTCTTTCTTGCTTTTACGGAAAACCTGTTCACGCTGAGCAAGGGATGTGGAGTTGTACAGGTGAACGACAGCGTTTTTGCATCCCTTGAGAGCTTCAAAGGTTTTCTTGATTATGTGTTCCCTCGACTGGGTGAGCACTTGTATAGTAACGTCGTCGGGGATCATGTTCTGCTCTATAAGGGTGCGGCAGAAATCATATTCCGTTTCAGAGGCCGCAGGAAAACCGATTTCGATCTCCTTGAAGCCGATTTCAACAAGCTTTGTGAAGAATTCCAGTTTTTCGCCCAGACTCATAGGGATTATAAGAGCTTGATTGCCATCTCTGAGATCGACGCTGCACCATACGGGGGCTTTGTCGATATACGGCTTTTTTGCCCATTTCATTTCGGATGCAGGAGCTTCAAAAAACTGGCGTGTGTACTTTTCAACATTTTTCATTATAAATTCCTCCAATCTGTAATCCGATCAGACAACAAAAAAGTCTCTTCCATACACTAAGGTATGGAAGAGACGAAGTGACTTGCAAGATACTCCGTGGTACCACTCTTCTTGACGCTGAATGCGTCCGCTCATCTGCGTCGGATTAACGCATATCTCTGTAACGGGAGCGCCCGTCCGAACCTATTTGGAAATTCGGAGACGTTATCAAATGCCGCTACCGGAAATATTTTATCCGGATAGCCGCAAAAAGTTATCGCCGCCGTATTCTGCCTTTCAGCCGGCTGCTCAGGGAGGAGCTATGACCCATTTTGCTTCGCTGTCTCTCACCGCCGACAGTTCTCTGTACAAACCCCACAGGCTTTGTTTCCCATCATCGCATTTGTATTATTGTTGTTATTATAACAGCTTTTTTGCGGTTTGTCAAGGGGAATGAAAAAATTAATTCAGTTTTTTTTAAAAAGACGGATAGTTTCTTTTTAATTTTAAAGTAATTATATTATTAAAACATGTTTTGTTAATTTTTTTGCAAAAAATGTAAATAAATAGAAACGGCAGCGCATATTGAAAATCAACGCATAAAAATAAAAAATCAGCCCATAATAAATATAATTTCATGATTTTTTTCTGCGCTGCCGCCGTTCCTCAGAGGCATCATAGGAAAAAAACTGAATCGCGGAAATAGTCAGTGTGAGCAGAAACGGCAGTATATCCGGCAATATCCGCTGTCTGTACATATCGGCGACAGGAACGAGAGAATACGCCCCATGTCCCATCCAGCCGGCGGATTCCGCATGAGAAACAAGCTTATACAGTGCAGCCATGCAAATGGCAAATCCGGGAACTGCTGTTGTCACCGCGATAAGATTAGGCAGACTTTTCCTGAAAAGACAGAGTATCGCCGCCGCTGTCATCATCGCTCCGGAAATTACAAGAGCGCCTCCGCAGAACGATATTCTCGAACCGTATTGTTCGCTGTTGCTGAGAATTCCGATTCCCGTCATCATATTCATAAAAAACGGATATACGGCGGTCAGTATAATAAGCAGGATCTTTGCAGCAGTCATAAGAAGACTTTGTTTTCTGAAATGATTTTTTCTTTTGCTTTTCATTGGCAATCTCCTTTAGGGAATGATTTTCAATAGTATTCTGTTTCAAATGAAATATAATAATCTTCGGAGCAAAGCGAAATATGCTCCACTTAAAGGAAAGGACTTGTAAAATGCAGCTTAAAAGAAAACTTATCAGGTCGGCCGGGGCGCTGCTTTCGGCGGTGTCTCTTTGTATTTTCGGAACAGCCGGCTATTATTCGTCCAGGCTTCCGTCATCAGTGACGATAGAGCCTGCGGCAACGCTTAAAATTGCCGAATATCCGGAAATAAGCTGTTCGGTAAGTCCGGAAGCGATCATGCAGACGGCAGGAATCTTTCCGGAAACAAAGCAGGTAACGCTGACGCTTTTCGGCGCAATACCTGTTAAAAACGTCAGCGTTACGGAGGCTGAACCTCCTGTACTCACGACAGGCGGCTACCCATTCGGAATAAAGCTTCTTATGGACGGAGTAATGGTTACAGAGCTTGGCGCCGTTACAGACAGCGGCGGACGCACAAGCTGTCCTGCGGAGGAAGCCGGTATTATGACCGGGGATATTATAAAATCAGCAAACGGCGAAGCATTGATTTCCAACAGCCGGCTTCAGGAGATTATCTCCCAAAGCGGAGGAAAGGAAGTCAGTCTTACGGCAGAGCGCAGCGGTCATGAATTTACCGTATCTCTCAAGCCTGTTTTTTCCCAGAAAAATAATATGTGGAGAGGCGGCATGTGGGTAAGGGACAGCGTGGCCGGAATCGGTACAATGACGTTTATCAATAAAGAAACCGGGGAATTTGCCGGTCTGGGCCATCCAATATGCGATTCCGATACGGGGGAGCTTGTTCCCGTTTACAGCGGTGAAGCCGTTCCTGTAGAGATAACCGAGGCCAAAAAGGGTGAAAAAGGCATTCCCGGCGAACTTCGCGGAAGCTTTTCAAAGGGCGTATACGGAGTTCTTGAGAAAAACGGCAGCTGCGGCATATACGGACGTCTTACAGATGAAGGTATGGCTGAATTGTGCAGTGATTCCGATGAATATGTCATGGGATACCGTCAGGATATAACTACCGGTGAGGCGGAGATCTACACCACTGTTCACGGCAGTACGCCTGAAAAATATAAAATAGAAATAGAAAGTATAGACTTTAATAGCAAGGAAGTCACAAAAAATATGGTTATACGCATAACGGATAAGCGTCTCATAAAGGAATCCGGAGGAATCATTCAGGGAATGAGCGGCAGCCCTATAATACAGAATGGCAAACTGATAGGCGCGGTAACGCATGTTTTTGTTGCTGATCCCACCAGAGGATATGCAGTATTTGCTGAAAATATGTTTTCACTATGCGCGTCTGAGCAGTAAAAAGAATTATTTATTCAGCGTGAAACGGGCACACCGATGGTGAGCCGGAAATAAAATCGGGCGTTACACATGTAACGCCCGGAAATTTCAAAAAATGTATTATCTGCTCTCCTCGCTGAATCCACTGTCTACAAGTTCAATCAGTGCGTCTACAGCAGCTTTTTCGTCGGCGCCGTCAGCGATAACCTTTACATTGGTTCCGCCTACGATACCAAGAGAAAGAATACCGAGGAGACTCTTAGCGTTAACTCTGCGTTCTTCCTTTTCAATCCAGATTGACGACTTGAATTCGTTAGCTTTCTGAATGAAGAAGGTTGCAGGTCTTGCGTGAAGCCCAACCTGATTTTTAACCATTACTTCCTTGACAAACATATACAACTCTCCTATTCTCTTAATTTCAGTCCTCTCGATTATGACTGAACATGCAAAAGCAGGCGGCGAAAAGCTGGCTGCGCATACGCAGAACTGTGTACCCGCCCTTGATTTTCTTTGCTGTTATCATTATACATTCAAAATTTATTATAGTCAACGGATTTTTTTTCAGAAATACCGATAATTCAATAAATTCTACATTTAGATTAAATCCGGCCTTAATTTATATCATTTGCTTGTTAAATATCACTACAATGAAATGTTAATTTAGTTTGGTAATGTTACATAATATTCCACCTTATAATATGTGAAATTCGTCTAAATGGAAATTATTATTTTTTCTATACTTAAAGTAAAAATTATTTTTTCTTCTTTATGAGAGGATTCTCTTTAAGATATTTTTCAAGGAGATCAGGGCGTCTTTCCGACGTTATTTCCAGACTTTTATCATTCCGCCATTTTTCAATATTTGCGTGATGTCCCGTCAGCAAAACCGGCGGAACGGCTTCACCCTCCCAGACCTCCGGACGAGTGTAATGAGGATATTCCAGCAGACCGCTGTAGATGCTCTCATCTGTGAAGCATGCGTCGGCGGAGAGCACGCCGGGGCACATTCTTGCTACAGCGTCAGTCAGCGCCAATGCGGGAAGCTCGCCTCCGGTGAGAACATAGTCGCCGGCAGAGATTTCTTCATCAACGATTTTATCTATAACACGCTGATCCACACCCTCGTAATGACCGCAGATTATAAGAATATTATCCAACTTTGACAGCTCGGCAACTCTTTTCTGATCGAGGATCCTGCCTTTGGGGGACATGTAAATTGTGTGCGGCTTGGCGCCGAGTTCCTTACAAACGGCTTTGTAGCAGTTATAAATAGGCTCGCACTGCATGACCATTCCCATGCCGCCGCCATACGGGGTATCATCCACGCGCCGGTGCTTATCCTGAGTATAATCCCGTATCTGACGGCAATGAACGTCTATTTTTCCGGCTTTTCTGGCACGTCCTATAATACTTTCCCCTAAAACTGCTTCGCACATTTCCGGAAAAAGAGTTGCAATTTCTATTCTCATTCAAAAAGTCCCTCCAAAGGGCGGATTAGCATTATATTGCTGTCAATATCCGTTGAAATGACCACATCTGCGATCGCAGGTATGAGATATTCTCTGTCCGCACCTTTCACGGCGTACACGTCGTTTGCACCTGTCTGCATAACATCGGAAATTATGCCGTATACAAATCCGGAATCCGCATCACGTACCTCGACTCCTATAAGGTCTTGTATAAAGTAGGTATCCTCATCAAGTTCAAGATCGTCACGGTGCATAAATAGTATTTTATTGCGGAGCTTTGCGGCGTCTTCCGGAGTATCCACTCCCTCTATTTTGGCAATGACCATGTTTTTGAAAACACGGGAATGTCTGATAACGATTTCATCGTAATTTTTTCCCATAAACAGTCGGTCGAACTCTGCCAGAAGCTCCGGAGTATCGGTATAAGGCATAATTTTCACTTCGCCTTTAATACCGTGTATTGTTACAATTTTTCCTGCTTCAAGATATTCTTTCTTCATAAATGTTATTCCTCTGTGATCTCTATAGAGCTTATTACCTGTCTCACTATTGTTTCGCTGCTGTTTTTTATCATTACACTGTAGTAGGTATCGTCATCATCATGTTGATAAATATATACCGTCCAGAGATTTCCGTCATATCCCATGCCGTTCACCTGTGATGCGTATGCATCATATTCGGGAATATCAAGAATATATGTTGTTTCGATCTTGCTGCTTTCTTCTTTTATATCTGCAAAATTCCTGAAAATCTCCATATTTTTTCCCCGCAGATGCAGGCAGTCTTTGGCTTTAAGCTTTGTTTTGATGTAAAAAAGCCGTTCCGTACTGTCTCTCGGTGCAGTCTGCTCTAATTTTTTGAAGTATTCGCCGTACTCCTTTTCGGAGAATTCCTCATCATATATGGATGTGCCATCCGTATAAACGCCAGCCTGTTCAAGAATCTCTTTATTGCGGCTTACACTCAACTTTATCGGCAGAACGACAAGGCGGTCGTCACCATCCTCCATGCCGTCGGGCTTTGCATAGGAAACGCCGTTTTTTGTATAATATTTAAAGTCGTCCGGTACATCCGCATATTCAAACTTTTCGGACGTCGCGTCTATGCTTTCGTAGTCGTGCTTTACCTTGAAATAGGTAAAAAGTCCCGGAAAGAATATAAGTATGACAAGTGCGGCAATGAGAATTATGCTCAGTGCAATGCATCCAATTTTTATAGCTTTTTTCATATAGTTTCTCCAGATTATTTACTTTCAGGTGCAACAGTATGATTGGCATATGTATTCCAATCAGGTTCATAACAGTCGTCTGCCTGATTCCCCCACATATCCCAGTCGGTTCTATTGCCGCGGGCGAACATTTCAAGTCTGGGACCTTGAGAGCAGGCTTCTATCAGATTAACGAATTCATCCGGTTTTCTGCTGTGTTCACGTTTTATCGTTCTCAGCAGATTTACCTGTGACCGTCCTGGCTGCAATGTTCTGTTGTTATTTCCCTTAATTCCGAACAGTAATATTTCTGTTACATTACGGAAATAGAATCCTACTCCTCTGCCGTCAGGCAGACCGTCCTTTCGAACTTTTTCCCAGATCAGATTGGTTTTGTATTCAAACCCCCATGCTTTCATTACAGCAAGACCTTCAGGCAGCAGAGCGTTTGGAACCCATAAATACAGATGACTTTTTTCATCAGAGATTTCAGATACCGGCAATGCCATTATATCCTTTAAAGTTAACGTAGAATACCGGTTTAGTCTTTTGTGTTCAGGAGCAACTTTTCCTGTTCTGTTTTGAAATTGCCATGGCGGGTCGGCGTATATGGTTTTATATTTTTTTCCGTCAGTGAATTCTCTGAAATTTTTAATTGTTTCTTCTAATGTACTCATTATAAATAACCCTCAATGCAAGATTTTTTTATGCCGACAGCCAATATAGGACAGCCGCCGTTTCTTCTTGAGTCCAATCTGTACGTAAGCTTTCCCATCCATGTTGTTGATGCGCCATATTTTGATATAATATTAATTTTACGAAAAATATCATTTAATTCTTCTGAACGGGTTACTATTATGCCTACGTCAATAATACCACAGTCAAAATAAGTCCGCATAGCTAAAAGATCACGATCAAAGGTCTGATCCTTGCTGTTCCATTCGAGATCAAAAGCAACCTTATTTTTTAGAAAGTCTATATTATGTCCGTCAATATAGCCTTGGATAATTTTTTCTTCAAATGGTTCGTCAGAAAATCTTCCCCTTCGCTGCATGGATTTTCTTGGATACATTTTCACAAGAAGATCTCCGGTTATTCTGATTTCTCTCCAACCAAAAGGATAAAGTATGTCATCAAATTTTTTTGGAATCGGACTTTCATTTCCTCCTGCTTTCGTTAAATCGTCAACAGAAATTATAAGGCTTTTTAGGCATTGCTGTATTTCAGACCATTCAGCCTGGAACGCATCCGAAAGGATCTCTAAAGCGTGTCCATAATTATGAAATTCAAATTTATTTGTTAATTCTTCCGGAATTGCCGTCATCGTAAACGCCGCCTTTCAATTCTGAGTATAATTCAGTTCTTCATCTCAAAATTTTCACCAAGAACATCCTTGTTTGCTTCGAGAATGGGTTTGATGCACTCGCTGAGGAATTCGTCCACCTGCTGAGAGCTTCGTCCCGTATAATTTTCCGGCTTGAGAACAGCGTCAAGCTCCTCTCTTGTCACCATGAAAAGAGGATCGGCAAGAATAAGTTCGCAGAGATTATTGTCTTTGCCATAAACCTTGACCTGTTCGCCTGCGATCATAGAATAATCCATGATCTTATCGTGAAGTTCCTGACGGTTTCCGCCTTTTTTAACGGCGTCCATCATGATATTTTCGCTTGCCATAAAAGGCAGCTCCGCCATAACGCGGCGGCGGATTATTTCAGGATATACCACCAGACCATTGGTGACGTTCATCATGATATTCAAAATAGCGTCCACACCCAAAAATGCCTCCGCTACGCTGATTCTTTTATTGGCGGAATCGTCGAGGGTTCTCTCGAACCACTGTGTTCCGGCGGTAAACGCAGGGTTGAGGCTGTCGATCATAACGTATCTTGCGAGAGATGTTATACGTTCGCAGCGCATGGGATTTCTCTTATATGCCATAGCCGATGAGCCTATCTGCTTTTTCTCACGGGGTTCTTCCATTTCCTTGAAGCTCTGGAGAAGCCGCATATCGTTGGAAAATTTGCTTGCAGTCTGAGCGATACCGCTGAGAACGGAGAGTACCTGATAATCGACCTTTCTTGAATAGGTCTGACCGGAAACGGGGACAACGCTGTCAAATCCCATTTCTTCTGCAATCATTTTTTCCAGTTCCTTGATTTTGTCCGTATCGCCCTCAAAAAGCTCCATAAACGAAGCCTGAGTGCCTGTAGTTCCCTTTGAGCCGAGGAGACTGAGGGTGGATATTCTATATTCAAGATCGTTAAAATCCATAAGAAGTTCATTCAGCCAGAGGGTGGCGCGCTTACCTACGGTAGTCAATTGCGCCGGCTGGAGATGGGTATAGGCAAGACAGGGCATATCCTTATATTCTTCGGAAAATTTTGCCAGATTATTTATAACGTTGATAAGTTTTCTGCGTACAATATTCAGGGCGTCGCGCATAATTATAACGTCCGTGTTGTCGCCAACATAGCATGAGGTTGCGCCAAGGTGAATAATACCGGCGGCGTCCGGGCATGCCTGACCGTAGGTGTAGACATGGGACATAACGTCATGGCGTCTGATTTTTTCCTCTTCTTCGGCAGCCTTGTAGTCAATGTCGTTTATGTGATCCTCAAGCTGCTTGACCTGCGCTTCAGTCACCGGCAGGCCCAGCTTCATTTCGGCTCTTGCAAGGGCAACCCAGAGCTTTCTCCATGTGGTGAATTTTTTATCGGCAGAGAAAATGTACTGCATTTCCTCGCTGGCGTAACGTGTGCAGAAGGGGCTTTCGTAGCTGTTGATATTTCCGCTCATATTTATTCTCCTTTTGAAATTTTAAATATACTTGATTATACCATTTTCAGCGGTAAATGTCAATATTTAAGAACCTGCTTAGCACGGCAGTATTTATTCTAAAAAATTTATTGATTTTTACAAAAAAATCTGGTATACTATTAATGTAATACTTTCAGGAGGATTTGTCAAATGGATTTACAGCAGTTACGCAGTAATATAGACGAAACAGACAGCGAAATTCTTTCTCTTTTCATGAAGCGAATGGAGCTTTGCAGAGGCGTTGCGGATTACAAGAAACTGAACAAAATGCCGGTATTCCAAGGCGGCAGAGAGCAGCAGGTCATCGACCGGATAAAAAAGCTAACGGGAGACCCCGAACTTGAAAACGGCACGGCGGCTCTTTTCACTACTATAATGGATATAAGCAAAATTTTGCAGAACCGCACAATATTGGAAGGAGCGCCCGATTATCTCTGTCCTCCGGCAGAACTTGAAAACGCTGTGAAAATAGGCTGTCAGGGCACATCCGGAGCCAACTCCGAAACCGCAGCAGAAATGATCTTCGGTGACCGTGACATCACATTTTACCGTACCTTCGAGGACGTTTTCAAAGCTGTTCAGTCCGGAGAGCTTGACTATGGCGTGCTGCCGGTTCACAATTCAACGGCAGGCTCTGTGGACAGCACCTATGATCTCATGGCTAAATATTATGTCTACATAGTTAAAGAAGTTACCGTGGAGATAAGCCATTGTCTTGCCGCAAAAACCAGAGTACCCCTTTCAGAACTGCACCGAGTTTATTCCCATCCCCAGGCTTTGGCACAGTGCAGCGAATTTATATCTGCAAATTCCCTTAAAACAGCGGAATATGGCAACACCGCAACGGCCGCTGAAAAGGTCGCCGGCAGTGATCCGTCTGAAAAAATTGCTGCAATATGCTCGTCTTCATGTGCAGAAAAGCTCGGTCTGGAAGTTCTTGCGGAGAACATTGCCGACGTTTCCGTAAACCGCACAAAATTTGTGTGTCTTTCAAGAAATATGCAGGCGGACCCCGAAGCCGATACGATTTCGGTAATGCTGAAAATTCCGCATACAGAGGGAAGTCTTTATCGTCTGCTGACCAAATTTTACGTCAACGGCATGAATCTTCTCAGAATCGAGAGCCGCCCTATAAAGGACGGGAGCTTCGATGTAATGTTTTACCTTGATTTCAGCGGAAAAATAACAGATACAAAAGTTAAGGCTACTCTCAGGGATCTTGAAGAAAATCTGGAATATTTCAGAATTTTAGGAACGTTTAAGAATTAACAAGGTGATAAATAGTATGAACAAATTAACTGCCATTCTTAACAGCCAGGAATTCGTTTTTCTTGACGGCGGCATGGGAACTATGCTTCAGTCTATGGGGATCGGGACGGAACACGTTCCGGAAACGCTTAATCTGACAAACCCCGAAGTTATAAAAAAAATTCATAAAATGTATGTTGAAAGCGGCTCGGATATTATTTATGCCAACACTTTCGGAGCTAACCGATTTAAGCTCAGCCGCTGCGGTCATTCCGTACAGGAAATTGTAGGCGCAGCCGTAAAGAACGCCCGTGAGGCAGCGGACGGAAAAGCTCTCGCCGCTCTTGATATAGGTCCTCTCGGTCAGCTTCTTGAACCCTCCGGAACACTCGCATTCGAGGATGCATACGATTGCTTCAAAGAAATAGTTCTTGCCGGAAAGGATGCAGATATAATCGTTATCGAGACCATGACCGATCTCTGTGAAGCGAAAGCGGCCCTCCTTGCCGCAAAAGAAAACTCTGATAAGCCGGTTCTTGTTACCATGACCTTTGAAGAAAATATGCGCACCTTTACAGGCGTTCTGCCGGAGGCTGCGGCGGCTGTCCTCACAGGACTCGGAGCGGATGCAGTGGGAGTTAACTGCTCCCTCGGCCCTGCGGAGCTTTTTCCGGTTCTTGAAAAAATCTGCGAGAATACGCCGCTCCCTGTTATCGCCAAGCCGAATGCTGGTCTGCCCGATCCTGCGACTGGTCTTTTCAACGTTTCACCGGAAGATTTCGCCGCTGCCTCTCTTAAACTGGCTTCTGCCGGCGTTTCCGTTTTCGGAGGATGCTGCGGAACGTCTCCCGATCACATAAAAGCTCTTATCAGCGCTCTTTCCGGCGTAAAGCGAAAGAAGCGCAAAGTAAGGAAAAAGAGCATGGTCTGCTCTGCGGTAAGCTGTCTGGAAATTGACCAGCCCCGAATTATTGGCGAAAGAATAAACCCCACAGGCAAAAAACGATTCAAAGAAGCCCTTGTCAGCGGAGATATTGACTATATTCTCGGTCAGGCAGTAGAGCAGATTCATGCCGGTGCGGAAATTCTGGACGTCAACGTGGGACATCCTGAAATAGATGAAAAGGCAATGATGGTAAAGGCGGTCAAAGCCATTCAGAGCGTATGCGATACTCCGCTGCAGCTTGATTCAACTATCCCGGAGGTGCTGGAAGCAGGTCTGCGCGTGTACAACGGAAAGCCTGTGGTTAACTCCGTAAACGGCGAGGACGACTCTCTTGAGGCTGTTCTTCCGCTGGTCAAAAAATACGGAGCAGCCGTTGTAGGGCTTACCCTTGACAAGAACGGAATTCCCAAAACTGCCGCCGGACGCTTCGCCATTGCCGAAAAAATTCTCAGCCGCGCCCTTGAATACGGGATTCCGCGTGAGGATGTATTTATAGACTGCCTTACTTTAACGGCGTCAGCCGAACAGGACGGAGTTATGGAAACTCTCGAAGCGCTAAAAAGAGTCAAAACCGAGCTTGGGCTGAAAACGGTTCTCGGTGTTTCAAATATATCTTTCGGTCTGCCCAATCGCGAGCTAATCACAAGAACGTTTCTGACAATGGCATTGCAGTGCGGACTTGATCTGCCGATAATCAATCCCAATGTTGAGTCAATAGCCGGAGCTGTAAGGGCTTATCGTCTTCTTGCAGGCATAGACCGAAATTCTGCGGAATTTATCAAAATATACTCTCAGGATAATTCGACCGCTGTTACTCAGTCTCCGGCAGCTTCGCCGGATGTTCCGGATATTTCCTATGCAGTGGAAAACGGACTTAAAAACGACGCCGTAAAGGCGGCGGCAGAGCTGCTTAAAAATCATGAACCTATGGATATAATCAACAATTATCTGATACCGGCTCTTGACACCGCAGGAGGAAAATTTGAAAAAGGAAAGATCTTTCTTCCACAGCTTATTCTGACCGCCGGAGCTGCACAGGCCTGCTTTGAGGTTGTCAAGGAGAACCTGCCTGCCGGCTCTGGAAGCGTATCCAAAGGAAAGATTGTGCTTGCCACGGTAAAAGGAGATATTCACGATATAGGCAAAAACATAGTCAAGGTGCTTCTTGAAAGCTACGGATTCACAGTCATCGATCTTGGAAAGGACGTACCTCCGGAAACAATTGTCGAAGCCGCCGTAAAACATCAGGTAAAGCTCGTTGGACTGTCGGCGCTGATGACCACAACCTTGAAATCTATGGCTGATACCGTTGCTTTGTTAAATGAGAAATATACGGAATGTAAAACCGTCGTAGGCGGAGCCGTTCTCACAGCCGCCTATGCAAAGCAGATCCACGCCGATTTCTACGCAAAGGACGCAAAGCAGACGGTGGATATTGCATCCGAGATATATGCATAAAAAAGCTGAGGAAAATTTTCCTCAGCTTTTTTGTCATTTCTTTATAAGCTTTGAGAATTCAAGAGCCTTGCCGATATCTCCGTCAACCTTAAGTTTTCCAAGAGTAAACGCTGCAACGGCATCAAGCTTTCCGTTGATAAGCTTTATAAGATTGTCCATTTTCATGGTTATAGCGCACTGCCTGTCGTTGTATTCGTAAGGCTCAATGCTGATTTTGTGATCCCTGATCTCAACATAAAATACGCCGGGGTCTCTGTCCTTGATGTTGAATTGGATCGCCATAAAATCAGTCTGGGACACGTCAATATCCACAGCCATTTTTTTGAGCATATCCAACAGCTCCTGCATTGTCATAAACGATTTCCTCATTTCCGTTATTTTATTGAATCCATTTTGGATCAAGTCTATTATACAACGTTTTTCAGGAAATGTCAAGAAAGAATAATGTCAGAATAAGAAATTTTTTCGCATATTCTGTACTCAGAATGCAATTTTCTCCTCGATATAAGCTGCAAGATCGTCAATAGCAACACGCTCCTGCTGCATTGTATCACGGTCGCGGACTGTTACGCAGTTATCCTTTTCGAGGGTATCGAAATCATAAGTAATGCAGAACGGCGTTCCGATTTCGTCCTGACGGCGGTATCTTTTTCCAATAGTTCCGGTTTCGTCAAAGTCAACCATAAACTTTTTGGAAAGTATCTCATAAACCGCCTCTGCTTTCGGAGTGAGCTTCTTCACAAGAGGAAGCACGGCACACTTAAACGGTGCGAGAGCCGGATGAAAACGCATTACGGTTCTTATTTCCCTCTTTTCATTGCCGTTCTTGTCAGTTGAAATAAGTTCTTCTTCGTCATATGCCTCAGTAACAACGGAGAGGAAAAGTCGTTCCACACCGAGAGACGGCTCGATAACGTAGGGGATATACTTCTCGTTCGTTTCCGGATCAAAATATTCAAGGGACTTGCCGCTGGTATTGATATGCTGTGTAAGGTCGTAGTCTGTTCTGTCGGCAACGCCCCAGAGTTCTCCCCAGCCGAAGGGGAACAGATATTCAAAGTCAGTGGTAGCCTTGGAATAGAAGCACAGTTCCTCCGGATCGTGATCACGGAGACGAATATTCTCCTCTTTAAGACCGAGATTCAGCAGAAAATTCTTACAGAAACTTCTCCAGTATTCAAACCATTCCAGATCAGTGCCGGGCTTGCAGAAAAATTCAAGCTCCATCTGCTCGAACTCACGCACACGGAAAATAAAGTTTCCGGGAGTGATCTCGTTTCTGAACGATTTTCCCACCTGCGCAACGCCGAAAGGAACCTTTTTGCGGGTAGTTCTCTGGATATTGGCAAAATTCACAAAAATGCCCTGCGCCGTTTCGGGACGGAGATAAAGCTCAGACTTACTGTCCTCCGTAACGCCCTGAAAGGTCTTGAACATAAGATTAAACTGACGTATATCAGTGAAATTATGCTTTCCGCAGTTGGGGCAGACAATTCCCTTTTCATTTATATAGTCCGTCATTTGCTGATTCGTCCAGCCGGCGACATTTGTACCGTCGAAGTCCTCGATAAGGTTGTCTGCACGGTGACGCGTCTTACATTCCTTGCAATCCATAAGCGGGTCGGAAAAACCGCCTATATGACCGGATGCAACCCATGTCTGCGGATTCATAAGTATAGCGCTGTCAAGGCCTACGTTATATTTGTTTTCCTGAACAAATTTTTTCATCCAGGCTTTTTTGATATTGTTTTTCAGTTCAACGCCTAAAGGACCGTAATCCCATGTATTTGCAAGACCTCCGTAAATTTCGGAACCGGGATACACAAAACCCTTTGACTTGCAGAGTTCCACGATTCTGTCCATTATTTTTTCGCTGTTCTTCATTCTGATTACCTCGTTTCGTTTGATAAACCCTTGTACCAATAGGATTCGCATGCAGTTTTACAGCACAGTTTTGTTGAGTACAGGTTTTAAAGTGTTTATTATATTTTACGCTATATTTTGTAAAATGTCAAGTCCCAACAGGAAGTTAACAGGAAAATCAATTTTTGAGTTTTATGAGACTTATGCAGGCGGCTCTTTTAAAGGGGATTATATCTGGCTTTTGAACCCCGATATTAATTACTTTCAATACCTCGTAAAGACGCATTGAAAATAATTTGATCAGAGTTCTCATGGAATAAACACTCTTTTAACAAGATGGTGAAAAACACGCTCTAATTATCCATATGTCTCGCTGAGATATACAGACGCTCTGTTCTGTATCATTTCCGCCGTTTCTTCGGCAGATTTATCGCTGTTAAAATATTCTTCAAGCTCCTCGGTAATTATATTTTCCAAATCACCGTCATATCGCCGGCTGCACTTTACGCAGCTTCTTACAGAAGAAAAATCATCTGCCATTTCGATTTTTGCTTCATTATAAACGGTTAACGCCACTGTTTCGCTTCCTGTCCCATCGTTAAAGGATGAACTTTTTTTCTCTCCGCAGGAGACTGTTCCCAGACAAACTGCCGCCGCTGCTGCAATTAATAATATTTTTTTCATGAAACATCTTTCCTTTGCGTTATTTGTAAATAAGTGATTATCAGGGGACAAAAAGACGATTTCTTTTGCAAATTTGGAGAAAGTCACAAATTACTCCGCAATAATTGTGCACTTACACTAAAACGCCCAAGCTGCAAGATTTTTTTTAATTTTACTTGCAAAATAAAGAAAAGTATAGTATAATAAAATAGTATATAATCGGGAAGTATGGCTTCCCAGAATAAAAAAAGGAGGAACAAAATGGCTAATTCAAAAGTCTCTCGGAAATCAAGTCCAAACAGCCCGGGAGCAAAATCCAAGTCGTCCGCCGGCGCCAGAGCAATAGCCCGCAGACAAGTGTCCTACGGCGGGAAGCCTGCCCGTACGGCGGCTGATGTAATAGCCGAAGCACGAGGCCGGAAGTCAAATCTCTGGTTCTGCATTCCGGCTTTTATCATTCCATTCCTGCTGACGCTGATCTCTTATATATTTTTTGACGTCTATCCTTTCGGAGAACGATCGGTACTGACACTTGATCTTAACGGTCAGTATATCTACTACTTTGAGTCGCTCCGCGATTCATTCTGGGGAGACAGCAGTCCGTTCTACAGCTGGAGCAGAAACCTGTCCGGCGGATTTATGGGCATCATAGGCTATTACCTCGCCAGTCCGTTTACATTAATAGTAATGCTGCTGCCGAGAAAAATGATTATCGAAAGCGTTATGATCATGCAGATGTGCAAAGTCGGCGCAGCCGGCGCGGCATTCTGCGTATACGCACAGCGGTCAAAAAAGCTTGCGCCGCTCCAGTCGGTGGTATTCTCCACAATGTACGCAATGATGAGTTATGTCGTTATCCAGCTTATAGATCCCATGTGGATAGACGGACCGATCTTCCTGCCTCTGATAATTTTGGGCGTGGAATATCTGATAGATGACGGACGCAAGATTAATTACATAATCCCGCTTGCCATTATGTTCGTGGCAAACTTCTATATCGGATTTATGGTGGCGATTTTTGTCGCGCTGTACTTTGGATATTATATGTTCTTCGGAACCGACAGAAAGTTTAAGAACACAAGCGAATATGTACGCACTTTCGGCGTTATGGCTCTTTCCACTCTGGTGGTGCTTATGCTAAGCGCATTTATGATACTGCCGGTATACAACGCCCTTGCTCTCGGTAAGTTCGACTTTTCTGAGCCGGATTACAGCTTTAAGACAATGTTCAATCCGTTTGAACTTATTCCCTGTCTGCTGCCGAATCAATACTACTCAGTAAACGTTGACGAGGGCACTCTCTATTACGGACGTCCGGAAATCTACTGCGGCGTTCTGACCTTTGTGCTTACGCCTCTTTACTTCATGAACAAGAAGATAAAGTCCAACAAAAAGATTGGAAACGGCATCTTCCTGCTGGTTATGTGCATGTGTATGTACATAAAACCGCTGAATATGATGTGGCACGGCGGACAGGATCCTAACTGGCTGCCTTACAGATATTCATTCCTGATCTCGTTCCTGCTGTTGGCTATGGCTGCGGAGGTCTTTGCAAATCTTGATGGATATGAACTGTCTGCTGCCGAAGCCGGAGGAACTTTCGGCATAATCACCGTTCTCGTCCTCATCTTCGAAGCCATGAGAGGCGGTCTGAAATATGCAACGGAATTTACCGCTCAGCTTGACGCAGCCGGAAATCCCATTAAAAACGAAAAATACCGCGGCTACGACTACGTTCAGGAGTTACCCGGCAAATATACTATGAAACATGATCCCCACGGAACATGGGAAGAGCTGTTCCTGGGAACAATTGTATTCGGGCTGCTGCTGGCGGCAATATATGCTATCTTCGTTTTCAGCTACAGCCGTACGAAAAGCAGAAAAGGCAAAAATCTTCTGACGCTCGGAGTTGCCGCAGTGATCCTTTTTGAGACAGGTTACAACTGCTACGACTCTTTCCGAAAAGTATTCCTTGAAGTCGGAAATTCCGACAAGAGTACCTATACTGAAATTCTTGAAGCGCCGAAACTGGTAGAACAGCTGGAGGAATACGACAGCAGTTTCTACCGTGCTGAAAAGACATACGATCGTATGGTTAACGATAATCTTGCCTACGGACTCAAGGGAATTACGCACTCCAGCTCTGTTATGAACGCAAAGGCTATCAAGCTGCTGGAAGCAATGGGATATACCACTCAGAGCTTTGAGTCGCAGTATAAAGGAAACAGTACTCTTGCCGATTCACTGCTTGGAATCAAGTATGTTCTTGACAATCCCAACGACAGCACAAGCGTAGACTCCGAATATGTAAAACGCTACTCAACCACCTCGATCAAAAATTTTGACGAAGAATACACCGTTGACGTCTATGAAAATCCGTATGCCCTTTCTGTAGGCTACATGGCTGACGATGATATACTCAGGCTTGGACATCTGGGCAACGACAATACTTTCAACAGTCTTAACAATTTCCTCAGTGCGCTTCTGGGCAAAACCCAGTTTATTCTCCAGCTCGACGGCACTTCCATTCCTATGCCTGAAGAGTATTATGAGAAGATCAATACGGACGACAACTTTGAGCTTGAAGTTGATCCCCGCAATTCTGACGATCCCTACAACACCGGTGCAAGCAATGGACAGATACGCTCAAGGATATATATCCACAAGAATGAAAAAAATGAAGAAGTTCTTCACTATTGCTTTGACGCCGAGGCCGGAGCCGCAGACCCTGTTGTAAATATCCATTTTACCGCACAAAGCGACGGCGATGTATATATGCGCCTGGATTCCGATTTCAGGAGAACATGCAATTTGTGGATTTCCAATACTGTTGATGAAAACGGCAATTTTACTGATCACAAGGAATACGGACAATATTTTAAAGACAACACAACGCCTCTCGTGCGCATAGGCCCGTTCAAAAAGGGTGAAAAGGTTGAAGTAAGACTGCGTATCCTTGAACAGGACGGCATGAGCTCGTTTACCGGCAATGGCGAATATGTAATGTTTAAAATGAACGGCGGATTTACGCTTTACACCTTTAACGCCGAAAAATTTAAGAAAGATATAGTGCTTCTCCAGGAAAATCCGTGGGTAATTGACACGGACAAGTCCAACGACCGCTATCTTGAGGGAAAGGTCACGGCAAAAGAGGGACAGATCCTTATGACTTCTATCCCATATGAGCCGGGCTGGACTGTCAGAATAGACGGTAAAAAAGTCGATAATCTTGTATACGATGTAACAAACGAGGACGGAACTACAGGACTTTCCAACAAGGATAAAGATGTAGGACAGGTAGCTGTTCTGGATTCTCTCATTGCCATAAAGCTTCCTACCGGCGAGCATACCGTTTCTATGAAATATACTCCGCCCGGATTTAAGATTGGCGTTGTAACCTTTATTCTCGGCATCGCCGCTTTGATCGTTTTCTATATCTATGACAGAAAGAATAACCGTATTCTCATCGCAAAGCGTGAGATGAAAGCAAAAGCTAAAGAGAGAAAGAAGCTTGGACTCCCTGCCGAGGAAGAAATGCCTGAAGCTGCTGACAGCAAGGAAAAGAAGAAAGTACAGATCATTAAATCAAAGGGAGCTGTAGAATCAAAAATCTCCGAAGCGGCAAAGCAAAAGGCTGAAAAAGCAAATTCAGAAGAAGAAAAAATACGAAGCAAGAACAAGGAGCTTCTTGAAAAAGGTAAGGCTTATGCCGAAAAAAATAAAAATGACGAAGCAAAGCCTGATGTTCCGGATGAACAAAATGGCAAAGCGTCGTTAGAAGCCGAAGAAAAGCCTAAGCCTAAAAATAACTCCAATAATCCGAATAAACCGAAATCAAGTAATAAAAAGAAGAAAAAGTAATTGATTTTCCCCCTGTCTATCGGCAGGGGGATTTTTCGTAATAAGGTCAAATTTATTTTTTAAAAATTACTTGACAAGCCGGCAAAAGTATGATATAATAATAAAGCTATGTGATTTATAGCAAATATCGTATTCTAAAGACAGCCGGCATGATTGAAAGATCTGTAAGTCCAGCCGAGGAATAGCAATTAATTCACTGAATTATTTCTGTCCTTTTCTGCGCTGTCGGAGAAGGATTTTTTTGCTTTCGGATACGATTAAATTTCATTCGGAGGTGAATACACAATGCCAAGCAATGCTGTACTCGAAGCTAAGAAAGCTAAGGTTGAACAGCTCACAGACCTCATTAAGGCTTCCGTTTCAGGCGTTCTCGTAGACTACAAGGGAATTACTGTTGAGGAAGATACAAAGCTCAGAAAGGAGCTTCGTGAGGCAGGAGTAAATTACTTTGTTGAGAAGAATACTCTTCTTCTCCGCGCTTTCCAGAACTGCGGCATAGAAGGATTTGAAGAGGCTCTTAACGGAACTACAGCTATCGCCCTTTCCAACGACGATCAGACTGCTCCCGCAAGAATCCTTGGCAAATTTGCTGAAAAGGCCGGAGACGACAAGTTTAATCTTAAAGCAGGCTATGTTGAGGGTGAGATTTATGATCAGGCAGGAGTTGTTGCTCTTTCCAAGATTCCTTCAAAGGACGTTCTTCTCGCTCAGCTCGTTGGCTCTCTCCAGGGACCAATCCAGAAGCTCGCTGCAACTCTCAAGGCTCTTGCAGACAAGAAATCAGAAGAAGAGGCTGCCTGATTTCTTTCGTTTTAAATTTGCAGCTTGAAATTACCGCCTGATACGGGCAGAATATTATTATAAAGGAGATTATTATCATGGCTTCAGAGAAAATTACAAAATTTGTTGAAGATATCAAGACTCTTTCCGTTCTCGAGCTTGCTGAGCTTGTTGACGCAATCCAGGAGGAATTCGGCGTAACTGCAATGGTTGCTGCTGCACCTGCTGCCGGCGGCGCTGGCGCTGCTGAGGCTGCTAAGACAGAGTTCGACGTTGTTCTTACATCTTTCGGCGACGCTAAGATGGCTGTAATCAAGGCTGCTAAGGAGATCCTCGGTCTTGGTCTTAAGGAAGCTAAGGAAGTAGTTGAGTCTGCTCCTAAGACAATTAAGGAAGGCATCTCAGAGACAGAGGCTAACGAGATCAAGGAAAAGTTCGAGGCTGCCGGCGCATCTATCGAAATCAAGTAATTGTTTTTTACTTCAAAAAACCGTACCTTTCGGAGGTGCGGTTTTTTATTTCCGCAGCGTTAACAGTTTCTGCCGATTATGATATACTTAAAATCTCCTTAAGGTTATGGTTTTACGTTTAACCATACGCCTTAAGGAGATATTATCAATTATTCAGCGCTTTTGCTTACACCTACAGTAAACGTATCGATTGGAGTTTTTCCGTCGGATGCATAAACAGTATAGACGTCAGGAGTATAAGTTCCGTCAGCTATAGCTTTCTCCCTTTCCTCCATCATTCTCACAGCCTCTTCCGGGCACGAAGGTTCTTCGCCCAGTAAATCTTCCTTGTATACATAGCCTTTCTTATCGTCGTCTCCCTGAACGGCTACCAAATCAGGATAATCTTCAATATAAACGGCATCGGCACAGCTTCCGTATGTTTGTCCATTGTCATTTACAGCATAATCAAAATCGGTATGTTCAACCTCAACACCGTCAATGTACATTTTTCCTGAGGACGGCAGATTCTTCTTATTATTCGCAGATGCTATGATACCGGTGCTGACAGCAATCCCCATTGCTAATGCAGCGGCAGGCATAATAACTTTAATAAACTTTTTCACGACAAATTCCTCCTTAAGCTGTATAATCGTTTAATGACGGTGATTATCCAATATTCATTTCCATTACGCAGACTGTACAGTGGGTAAGCTTTATAATAAATCACCTCTCAATAAATTTAATAGTGATATAACATATCAACTATTATATGCAGTATATCACATTATTTTCAGGATATCAATGAAAACAAATAAATTTTTTACTAGCGTTGACAGTTTTCGCCGATTATGATATACTTAATATATTAATTTGCCAATTATAGTAAGCGAATTTATTTTGCTTGATATAAACCACTGAAACCGAGGTTATGAAATGAATAAACCCGAAACATTATATATGATAATTCCTTGCTGCAACGAGGAAGCCGTACTGCGTGAAACTGCACGTCAGCTGAAAAATAAATATACATCCCTTATAGACCGTGAACTTATTTCTCCTGAAAGCCGTATAGTTTTCGTTAACGACGGTTCTTGGGATCAGACATGGCAGATTATACGGGAGCTTCACGAAAAGAATCCTGATTTCTTCTCCGGATTATGCCTTTCACGGAACTGCGGTCACCAGAACGCTGTGCTTGCCGGGCTTATGACCGTAAAGGATATATGCGGTGTGACCATCACTATGGACGCCGATTTGCAGGACGACATCAACGCTATTGACGAAATGCTGAACCGCTATTACGAGGGAAATGAAGTCGTCTACGGAGTAAGGAGCACCCGAAAAACCGATACCTTTTTTAAGAAATTTACTGCCGAAGCATTCTATAAATTCATGAAAGCAATGGGAGCCGACGTAGTCTATAACCATGCGGATTTCCGGCTTATGAGCCGCCGTGTTTTGCAGGAGCTTGCCGAATTCAAAGAGGTCAATCTTTTTCTCCGAGGTATGGTGCCGCTTATCGGCTTCAAAAGCTGTTCCGTCTACTACGAGCGCAGGGAGCGTTTTGCCGGCGAAAGCAAGTATCCGCTGCGGAAGATGCTGTCCTTCGCAGTAAACGGAATCACATCGTTCAGCACAAAACCGCTTAAATTAATAACTACGCTTGGTTTTATCATGTCCATACTCAGTATTATTGCCTTTATATGGTCGTTTGCAGTAAAAATTACAGGACTTTCCGTACTCGGCTGGTCAAGTACGATTTGCTCGATATGGCTTATCGGAGGACTCCAGCTTTTCTGTTTGGGAATAATCGGAGAATATGTAGGAAAGATCTATGCCGAAGTCAAACGGCGTCCGAGATTTATTGTTGAGGAATTTCTCAGCGATGTGGGCGCGGAATTTATTAACGGCGAAAAGGATTCTGACCATGCCTGATACATCAGAAAAAACGGGACGGGGAAATATGCTTCCTCGTCCCGATATTTATTCTATTAAAGCTTTTTCTTCTCATCCTCGATAAGTTTCAGCAGATCGTCAACAGACATATCGGCAGCGGATCTTTTCCGTGCAGTATTGTCAGATCTCTTAATAATATCAGAAATATCGGGAGAGCTGCTTTTTTTCGGAGCTGCGGCAGGCTGTGCGGACTGACTTCTCAAAGGCGTTGTCTTGGGAATATCCGCCCTCGACATTTCAGCAAGCTGCGCCTTTGGAAGAACCCCTGTTATATCGGATGCGGATGCGGCAGGCTTTGTCGAACCGCCCGTTCCCTTGATGTTATAGTTGCCGGTACGTTCGGCTTCGGCCGTCTTCCTGAGCATTTCTTCTCTAAGTGCGTCAGCCGTGGGCGCAGTAGAAGACGTACCTCCCACATTTTTAGCGGCAAAGGTGGATTCTGCGCTTCTTTGAGCTTTAAACTGCATAGTACGCTCTTTTTCTTTCTGATAAGGAGAATCCGGATTCACCTTTTTCTGGCTGAAATTCTCCACAATTGACATCTTCTTGCGCTCAAGCTCTCCGCTGGGCTGAATCTCCTGGAAATTCTCAAAAAGAGGATTATCAGACTTGACATGAGACGGTTTATTATCTTCATTCGGGAATTCGTCATCATCGTATTCGTAAAAATCATACCCCTCTTCTTCCTCGTCAGCACTGTTTCTGGAGGAAACAATTCTGGCGATAAGGAAAATCACAAGAATAATACAGGGCAGCAGAAGTTCCAGCAGGATACCGGTAACGCTCTTTGTGAGCCGGAGAAATGCGCCAAGTTCCTTACTCTTTGGATGACCGGTGCATATAGCCTTGATTTTGTCTCTTGTAATAGCGTTATCTGCGCTGCCGTACTGCGTGGAATCAGCAATAACGTAGGTTTCGCTTCCATCCGCTCCATTTACAACTTCCTGAATGCTGCGTACGCATAGCTTATCCGGAGAATCGGCAGGGTAGCAGAGGACAATATCGTCTTTTAGGATAGTATCGGAATCGGCGGCGGCCTTGGCGATAAGAGCCTCACCCTTAATTATGTCCTTTGAAGGATCGTTTCTCGCAACCTTGAAGTCCTCGGTTACGATATAAATGTATTTACCGAAAATATGAGGCGTTTTCCCCGCCGAAAAGGCAATATTGACTATCAGCGAAATAATAATAAATAAAATGCAGATAACTGCGATAAGCGTTTTCAGCAATGAGAATCCTTTTTTCTTTTCCATTAACGATCATCCTTTTCTTTTTGTATTTCAGCCGCTCAGAACTGAATTTCTGTTCTTTCTCTACACTTTTTCCGGTGAATATCCAGCGTTATTTGATAAATACTATATTCATCCGTCTTATTATCTATATTATACCACATATTTACAAGGATTTCAAATGTTTTTAATGTTTTATTTTTTAAAAATATAAGATTTTTTTTAGATACGCAAAATACTGTTAAATATATCCAAATTTTGTTTGCTAAAAGCCATATCACTATAAAATATCACAATATAAACACACTTTTATAGGAAATGTTATATTTGATTTTTGTGAGAATTAGGCAATATATAAATTTCGTGGAAAAAAATTTGTTTATTGTTACAATTGCAAAAAAATATAAAACATGGTACAATTTAAATAATACCGTTTGTAAATTATTTTTCACGCAGTTTTGTTTTACACAAGTTTATAAGTGGATGATAATATACAACCAGTAATAAGCCGCATCCGGCGGCAGATAGGAGATATTATATGACAACAAAAAAAGCAAATCCTCTTATGGACAGAATCAAAGAAGAGTTTCCGAGAAAGCTGCAGCTTCTCTACAGCGTTTCCCCCGAAGAGGCTTCCGATAAGCAGGTCTATCATGTCCTTTCCTCGATCATCGTCGAGATCCTCGGCGCAAAGAGGCAGAGCTTCATAAATCATACTCACTCTGTCGGCGGCAAGCAGATCTACTATTTATCAATGGAATTTCTTATGGGACGTTCCCTTAAAACAAGCATCTACAATCTGGAGCTTGCCGACGATATAAAGGCAATGCTTAAATCTTATGATATTAACCTTGAAAAGATCTACGACCACGAGCCTGACGCCGGTCTTGGCAACGGCGGTCTCGGACGTCTTGCAGCCTGCTACCTTGACGGTCTTGCAACGCAGGGATTCCCGGCAATGGGTCACTCTATCTGCTATGAATACGGCATCTTCCAGCAGAAGCTTGAGGACGGCTGGCAGACTGAGCTTCCCGATAACTGGCTCCCCGGCGGCTCCGTATGGCTTGTGCCAAAGCCAGAGCTTTCAATCGACATTCACTTTGAGGGCGATCTTCAGGAATACTGGGACAATCAGTACCACTACATCAGCCATGTAAATTATAATACCGTTGTCGCAACTCCCTATGATATGTATGTATCGGGCTACGGCGGCGAGGGCGTTTCGGTGCTTCGTCTCTGGTCGGCAAAGGCACCAAGCTTTGATATGGATATGTTCAACAAAGGCAACTATGAAAGCGCCCTTGCACAGAACTCCATTGCAAACGCAATCTCCAAGATTCTTTACCCCAACGACAACCACAACGAAGGAAAATCCCTTCGTCTCCGCCAGCAGTACTTCCTCTGCGCAGCCGCAGTAGGCGATATTGTAAACACACATATGAATGTTTACGGAACTCTTGACAATCTGGCTGAAAAGGTTGCCATTCATATCAACGATACGCATCCTACCCTTGCTATTCCGGAACTTATGAGAATACTTCTGGATGACTGCGGATATACATGGGAAAAGTCGTGGGATATTGTTGTTAAGACATTTGCATATACAAATCACACCGTTATGGCAGAGGCTCTTGAAAAGTGGGATGTAAACCTTGTGAAGCATGTTATTCCGCGAATCTTCTCCATTATTGTCGAGATCAACAACCGCTACTGTCAGTCTCTCATGGAGAGAAACGGCTACGACAGCGCAAAAACAACGCGTATGTCCATTATCAAGGACAACATGATACACATGGCTACCCTTTGTGTTGCCGTATCACACAGTGTAAACGGCGTATCAAAGCTACATTCCGAGATAATCAAGCAGTCTGTTTTCCATGACGAATACGAGAACACTCCTGAAAAGTTTAAGAACGTCACAAACGGAATAGCCTACAGAAGATGGCTTTATCAGTCCAATCCCGGACTTACAAATCTCCTTGAAGACACTATCGGCAGAAAGTTCATCAAGGACGGCGCGGAACTTGAGAAGTTCAGGGAATTTCAGAACGACGAGGAAGTTCTCACAAAGCTCATGGAGGTTAAAAAAGCCAATAAGGAAAGATTTGCAAAGCGGGTGAAGAGCACAAGCGGCATTGTTCTCAATACGGACAGCATTTTCGACGTTCAGGTAAAGCGTCTCCACGAATACAAGAGACAGCATCTCAACGTTATGAATATACTTGCAGATTATGCATACCTTCTCAATAACCCCGACGCTCCTTTCACGCCAAAGACCTATATCTTCGCTGCCAAAGCTGCTCCCGGCTACTATCTTGCAAAACAGATCATCAAGATGATCTGGGCTATCTCAGAGGAAATAAGAAAGAATCCGAGAATCAGCCAGAAGCTCCAGGTAGTATTCCTTGAAAACTACTGCGTAACGCTTTCTGAAATTCTTATGCCTGCTTCAGACGTTTCTGAACAGATCTCGCTGGCAGGAACAGAGGCTTCCGGCACAGGCAACATGAAGCTTATGCTCAACGGCGCCGTTACCCTCGGTACTCTCGACGGAGCAAATATTGAGATCAAGGAGGCTGCCGGCGACGACAATATCATTATCTTCGGTATGACGACTCCGGAAGTCAACGAGCTTAAAGCAAGAGGCTACCGGCCTGAGGAATATTTCAACTGCAATCCTGTTATCAGGGAAGGCATTGAGCGTATGTATCACGGCATCAACGGTTGTACTTTCAATGATGTTGCCAACTCCCTCAAGGATCGTGATCCATACATGGTTCTGGCTGATTTCGACAGCTACAGAAACGCTCAGAAATATGTTACGGAGTGCTATAACGATAAGATGAAGTGGGCTAAGATGTCCCTTAACAACATTGCCGGCGCAGGAATCTTCTCCGCCGACCGCGCAGTGACAGAATACGCAGACAATATCTGGTATTTAAGATAATTCAGTTCTTTCAGACGGGTGGGCGCTGTCCGCCCGTCTTGC
Organism: uncultured Ruminococcus sp.; assembly: GCA_910579835.1. GTDB lineage: Bacteria > Bacillota > Clostridia > Oscillospirales > Ruminococcaceae > Ruminococcus. The sequence goes on along the minus strand of CAJTWQ010000005.1, from coordinate 18,136 downwards.
TGTCGGAATATTACCGGAAAGGGCGTATTTACGTTACTCGACCAACGGTCTACCCATAATTTTTCCGAAAAATATTGACATATGGTACAGCAGTATTTATAATTTCTTATGGAAACATTGCAGTGTACCATAAATTATATTTGAGGTGAAAAATATGCAGGATAAAATTACTTTTGGAAAATTCATTCAGTCTAAGCGGAAAGAATCGGGACTTTCCCAGAAAGCGCTGGCTGAAAAGCTTTATGTAACGGAATCGGCTGTCAGCAAATGGGAAAGAGGACTTTCCTATCCGGACATTACCATGATATCCGAGATATGCAGCGCCCTTAATATTACGGAACATGAGCTGTGTACGGCAAGCGTTGATGAAAATCAGCGGAAAATCGAGATAATGGCAGGCAGGTATAAAAAATTTATTGCCGTTTTCAATATCATTCTGGCTCTGGGATATTTGTCGGCAATCATCCCATGCTTTATAATTTTTATACTTAAAGAACATGATTTGCCGAAATTCTCCATTCTATTGACGTCGCTTATGACGGCAGCCTCACTGCTCAACATCCCGACGCTGGCAGAAAAGAATCGGGGAATTATCACTCTTGGCAGCTTCTGGATTTCTCTGAATCTTCTGCTGCTTTCAGGATGCGTCTACAGCGGCGGCGACTGGTTCATTATGGCGTTTTTATCTGTTGCTCTTGGATTTGCCGTTGTGTTTCTGCCGTTGATCGTCCGGGACGGTACGATGGGCAGATTTATCGGGAATAACAAAGCTCTTGTCTGCATGGCGGCAGATACGGCGCTGATATTCGCTGTCGTTGCCTATGGAACGCTTAAATACGGCAATATTGAAAGCTTTGCCACAGGAATGGCTTCCGCAGTTTGTGTTTTGGTTTTGGTATGGGCTGTTTTTGCAGTTATAAGATATACCCGGATAAACATTTTTCTTAAAATGTCTGCGGTCATTGCCATGATTGCGGCGTGGCTTTTATCGGCTGAAAAAATTGCTCTGCATTTTCTGCCGGCAGCGGATTTTTCAATTACAATAAACGACGACGTATCAACTGCTATAGTTTCTGCGGTTATGATTGGCATTGCGGGAATTTTAGCTGTTTATGGCTTTATTTTTAAATTCCGCTGCAAATAGCTTATCAGCGGCGGAGTATAACTAATTTTTTGGAGGCAACTTAATGAAACCGATCTATGATTCATGGGATCTTAGCTATAAGTCGATCTTCGGAGCAATACGGCAGGGAGAGAGCTGCCGTTTCACCATAAGGCTTCCCAAAGATATATCTCTTGATTTTCCGCCTGTTCTGGTGCTTTTCCGCACCGGCTTCAAGGAACGGTTCCTGCGGATGAACGAAATTGTCGATGAGGGTGACTGCCTTGCATATTCCACTAATTATACGGCAATGTACACCGATGTGCACTATTACTATTTCTCTTACACCATGCACGGCACACGTCATTATATCAAGAAAAATAACGTCCATGAGGGAAATGTTGACTTTGGCGACCTTTTTCAGCTCACAGTATATAATAATACTTATGAGACTCCCGATTTCCTTAAGGGCGGAGTTATGTACCAGATCTTTCCCGACAGATTCTGCCGCAGCGGAAAAAAACACGAAAACGTTCCGTCCGACCGTGTTATGCGCGAATGGGGAGAAACGCCCTACTATAAGCCCGATCAAAACGGACACGTCTGGAACAACGACTACTTTGGAGGAGATTTCGCCGGCATTCAGTCAAAGCTGCCCTATCTCAATGATTTGGGCGTTACCTGCATCTATCTTAATCCGATCTTTGAATCCCACGAAAATCATCGATACAATACCGCGGACTACATGAAAGCTGACCCTCTTTTAGGCACTAACGACGAATTCGAGGAGCTTTGCCGTGAGGCGGATAAATACGGCATTTCAGTGATCCTGGACGGCGTTTTCTCCCATACCGGAGCCGACAGCGTTTACTTCAACAAATTCGGCCGCTATTCTGAACCGGGCGCATATCAGTCCCAGAGCAGTCCGTATTACAGTTGGTACACATTTATCAACTATCCCGATACCTACGAGGCGTGGTGGGGAATCGACACGCTTCCTAACGTCTGGGAAAACAACGAAAGCTACACAGAATTCATCTGCGGTGACGAAGGCGTTCTGAAATACTGGCTCGGCAAAGGCGCGGCGGGCTGGCGGCTTGATGTTGCCGACGAGCTTCCCGACCGCTTTCTGTTCAATCTCCGAAAAAGCGTTAAAAGCTTTGACAAGGATAAGATCGTTATCGGTGAAGTCTGGGAAGATGCATCCAACAAGGAAAGCTACGGAATCAAGCGGCGCTATCTCCTTGGAAATCAGCTCGATTCCGTTATGAATTATCCTTTCCGCGAAGCGATAATTAACTTTATAAAGGGCGGCAGCTCCGCCGGCTTTGCCTATTCAATCATGACCATTGCAGAAAATTACCCCAAACCGACTCTTGACGTTCTCATGAACTTTGTTTCGACTCACGATATTGAGAGGGCTATAAATCGCCTCGGCGGCGAGAACTGCGACGACAAGAGCAAGGAATGGATGGCTGAACGCTTTCTCAACGAACATGAATACAATCTTGGCAAAAACCGCCTGAAAACAGCTATGGCTCTGATGTTCTTCCTGCCGGGCGTACCTAGTATATACTACGGTGATGAAGCCGGTTTGCAGGGCTATAAAGATCCGTTCAACCGCCGCTGTTACCCCTGGGGCAATGAGGATCATGAACTAATCGAGTATGTAAGTAATCTTAGTCGTGTAAGAAAGTCCATTCCCAACCTCAGAGACGGAAGAATCTATTTTGTTATTGATAATGAAAAACTTACGGATGACAGAGTAACGGCGTTTACGCGTCAGGGAGATCCTGATTATATATTCTTTGTGAACAAGAGCGAGGCCGACATTACAATAAACAGCGTCGGAGAAATACTTCATCTTTTCAGTGATCTTAAACCATATATCGGACATTTCGCTGATGACGCCGTCAAACTTGAACCTTATGGATATACTATAATCACGGGAATTTTCAACAAGTGATTTTAAGATTATTTTAAGGATAAAGGGGTATTATAAATAAGGATTAAAAATCCTCCAATTCCCTTCCGGAACGTGACCGTAATGCGGACAGGTTCTAAATTCATTTTACCTTTAGTTTTTGTGCAGGCCTGTACCATTCGTACAGGCAATTTTATTCTCCAGAGTTCGGCCGGTTGACATATTTTAAATATTGGTGTATAATATTTACAAATAAGAATCTATGTCGATAAGACGCTGCACACGATTTTTGGTAAATTTTGCCGCTGACTGAGTTAAATGTTTTTGCAATACGGCAGTATCCCTGCGGACATTTGCCTTTACAACTACAAAATTTTCTTGAAAATCCGCATACAAATCCTATTGTACATTTTTTAATAAAATTCGGAGCCGCTATGAAAAATTTTTTTAAATCCATGAAGATATTCGTCAGAGCAACGCCTCATTTCCTGATGTTTGAGTTACTGTACAAACTTATGCTCACCGCGCTGGGAGCGCCTCTGCTGGCATTTGTAATGAAGCTCACTATGTCTGCTTCAGGAATAGCCTACCTTTCCGATGAAAGTCTGCTCATATACCTGAAAAACCCTGTGACGCTGCTCTTTATCCTGCTTATTCTCTTCTGTACGGGGTTCTTTGCTTTTGTGGAACTGACAGCTCTTGCAGCCTGCTTTTCCTGCGTCGGCCGCAATGAAACAGTTTCCGTAGGCGGAATGCTGAAAATTGGTCTGAAAGGCTTCAGAAAAGCTTTCAGAGGTCTGGGGATCCTGCGTTTCCTGCTTTTTATGCTCGTTATGCCTCTTACACAGCTTACCTTGTCATCGGGAACTTTTATCGCGCCGCTGATGCCGATTTTACAGCGTATTTTTCAGGATTTTGACAATCGCACTGCGATAACGGCGTATCTTGCAATACAGCTGATCGTTATAATGCTTATCGTCGGACGAAGTTATAGTCTCCACTATTTGGTGCTCACCAAAAAAAGCTTCGGAGAATGCAACAAAAAAAGCCTTGAGAAAATAAAGCGCAAAAAATTTCGCATGGCTTTTCAGTTTCTGCTGTGGACTCTGGTAATTTTCGGCGTTATTGCGGCGGCTACATTTGGCGTAAGCTTCATGATCGTCTTTATAATCAAGGGTTTTACTTTGCCCGGAAATGCTTTCAGAAGCGCGCTGAACGTACTTGTATATTCTATAAGGGTATTTTCAGCCGTCTCGGCATTTTTCTCCGCTCCTGCCATAATGTGCTGGCTTACGGGAAAATTCATGGCCGATCTTGACGAGTCCGAAGAGATCGTTTGCCCCGACTGCGGCAGACTTATAAAAAAGAAAAAAAATAACGCAGCCCTTATCGTACTTATATCCGTTATCGGCGCAGGACTGAATATCTACTATTTTATCGGAATACACAGAGGAAATATCAAAGTAAACGCCAATATTCGCAGTACACAGGTAAGCGCCCACAGAGGCTTTTCCCATGATGCGCCCGAAAATACAAAATACGCCTTTGAAGCTGCAATAGAATGCAAAGCCGACTATATAGAGCTTGACGTTCAGCTGACCAAGGACGAACAGATGGTAGTTATCCATGACGATAAGCTTAACCGTACTACAAACGGCAAGGGAAGAGTTGACAGCTATACTTATGAGGAACTGAGCGGTTTTTCCGCCGGAGCGTGGTTCGGAAGCGAATACGAGGACGCAAAAATCATGCTGCTGTCCGACGTACTGGAGCTTGTGGACAAAAAATGCCTGCTGAATATAGAGATCAAAGATATAGGCAACGTAGACCTTGCGGCGGATAAGACCGTTGAACTTGTAAAAAAATACGGATATACCAAATCCTGCTATATAACGTCTTTTTCTTATAAAGCTCTTCAGAGGGTAAAATCTCTGGAACCAAAAATAAAAACGGCGCTCATAGCCAATCTTGCCGCGTCGGTAAGGTACTCGCAGCTAAATGATATTGACGCCGTGAGTATGAATTATCTTTTTGTCAATAAAAGCGTCGTAGAAACTGCCCACCAGAACGGCAAGCTTATCTTTGTCTGGACGGTTGACCGGAAAGACGATATACGCAATATGCTGACACTGGGTGTGGATAATATTATCACCAACAGGCCCGATCTTGCTCTGGAAATTGTTAATTCCGACAAAGTCGGAGAAGTTGTCCTGACATTGCTTGAAAAAATTTTCGGAAATTGATTATCTCATCTCTGCAAGGGGAAAATAACAGAGTGATGCTGAACAATCGACCGCTGCTGGGGGTTGACAATTTTTTCTCGTTTTAGTATAATTGAATAAGAAAGTGTCTAATATACAAACAAGAGGTATAAATATGAACGAAGGAAAAAGACTGCTCAAAATTATTCTTATTCTTACACTCGTAATGGGAGGCCTTACTGTCGGACTTCTGTATGCGGCAGGACAGCGCGAAAAAAACAATATCTATATCGTTGTAAATCCGGATACCATGAATCTGGTTCAGCTTGAAAAACCGAAAAAAGGCGATCCGATCGCCATTATAGATACAACTGAGGGCGAAATCCGAATGGTGCTTTATCCGGATCATTCTCCTGAAGCTGTTCGGAATTTCACAGAGCTTGCGCAAAGCGGATACTATGACAATACCTATATATTTGAATCCCGTGAAGGAAAGTTCTGCGGCGGCGGAACTCCCGCAAAAAACGGTTCGGTAGGAAAAAACACAAACGAACATATCGAGCGCGAGCTTCATCAGGATCTCTGGCCGTTCAAAGGGGCGGTATGCATGGTGCAGACTGATTATGTACGCACATTCAAGCAAAAGGTGCTGGGCGGCGGAACTTACTACAACGGCAGCCGCTTCTATATCCTGAACTCTATTGAATTTAACGACGACGCTGTAAGCGAACTGAGAGAAAATTCCGCCAGCACGAAGCTTGCGGACGCTTTTGAGAAATGCGGCGGAATACCTAATTTTTCGCAGCAGATGACGATCATCGGTCAGACGTACCAAGGCTTTGACGTTATTGAAAGGCTTTCGTCCCTGCCCGGAAAGAATACGGGAAAATTCTTTACTCCCGACGAGGACGTAATTATACGTTCTATAAGAATATCCACCTATGAGGATGAAGAAAAATAATTAATGAATTGTGCTGTATTGCCTTAAATCAACAGCCTGATGTGCGGACATATTGAATGATTCATACAAAATTTGCGGAAAGTATTTACAAAACGGAAATTATGTAGTATAATAAACAGGTTAAATGCACTTAATATTCACACAATCTCATGTTTCACGTAAAAAATTAAGGAGTGAAATTTATGTTTAAAAAGACATTAGCAGCTATTTTCTGCACTGTTCTGGCAGCATCTGCCCTGACCTCGTGCGGAAAGCATCTTGAGGTGGACGACAGTGACAGCAACGACAAGTCGGTATCGGATGAGGAGAGCACAAAGGCTCCGTCATTGGATGAGGAGAGTACAAAAGCTCCGTCCTCAGGCACAGACAATAAAACCATAGATCTTTCAAGATTTACCGACAGATCAGTACCGGATATTGATCTTGAAAATTCTTCTGTAAAGAACTTTACAACCCCTGAAATCGGGGACGATATTATTATCATGAAGTTCCAGGGCTACGAGGGAGAAGTAAAAATTAGGCTTTTCCCCGAATATGCTGAACTTGGCTCTGAAAACTTTGTAGGACTTTCTGAAAAAGGCTATTATGACGGTCTTACTTTCCATAGAATAATGGCGGATTTTATGATACAGGGCGGCGATCCTCTTGGTACCGGCACAGGCGGCGAATCCCTCTGGGGTGATAAATTTGACGGAGGTACAGATCCCAACGTCATTCACGCTTCCGGCGCTATTGCATACGCAAACAGCGGATCTACAGCTACAAACGGAAGCCAGTTTTATATTGTAACAGGTGAGAAGTACACGAAAGATTATCTTGACCAAATTGCTGCATACAACGGCAGTCAATTCTCCGATGACGCAGCGGAAGTCTATTCGACGACAGGCGGAGCGGCGTTCCTTGACGGTTCATATACCGTTTTCGGTCAGGTTTACCAGGGACTTGACATTATATATGCAGTTCAGGATCTTCCGGTGCATCAGGGAAACGCTTTCAGCAGCGAAGTAAGCACTCCTGACGAGCCTGTTGTCCTTGAGTATGTAAAAGTCGGAAAATATGAGGGCGAGGAACTTAAATGGTTCATATCCGACTATATGGGAGAAGATTCTCCGAAAACAACAAAAGATTCCGAAGAAACAAATAAAAAAAGGGAAGACTAAGTAGAGCTAAAAGAAAAGAGCCGCGGCGGACGCCGAGGCAATTAAGGAGAGAATACACTTGGATAAGTTTGTTATAAAGGGCGGCAGACGCCTTACAGGCAGCGTTGTCATAAGCGGTGCAAAAAATGCGGCTGTAGCTATTCTTCCGGCCGTTATCCTGTCTGACGAGCCTTGTATTATCGAAAATGTTCCCGATATAAGCGACGTCAATATCAGTCTCAGGATTCTCAGGGAAATGGGAGCGGTTGTGGAAAACCTCGGCAAGGATGTTTATAAAATAGATCCTACCGGCATTGACAAGGTCTGCGTCCCCTATGAAACGGCGAGAAAAATGCGCGCTTCCTATTATTTTCTGGGCGCGCTTTTAGGAAAATTTAACAAGGCAAGAGTTTCCATGCCCGGCGGATGTCCTCTTGGTGATCGTCCTATCGACCAGCATCTCAAAGCCTTTTCCGCACTTGGAGCCGAATATACCCTAAGCCAAGGGATGATCGACCTTAAAGCCGACCAACTCAGAGGAAATCAGATCTTTTTTGACGTTGTTACCGTTGGAGCAACGATGAACGCAATGCTTGCCGCAGTTAAGGCGGAGGGACTGACGGTGATTGAAAATGCCGCCAAGGAGCCTCATATCGTTGATCTTGCCAACTTTCTCAACTCTATGGGAGCCAATATCATGGGTGCAGGCACTGATGTAATCAAGATCAGAGGTGTTCAGCATCTTCACGGAACTTCTTATTCCGTTATTCCCGACCAGATCGAGGCAGGAACTTTCATGATCGCCGCCGCCGCTACGGGAGGCGACGTTATGATAGAAAACATTACTCCCAAGCATCTTGAATCAATTACAAAGAAGCTTGAAAAAATCGGCGTAAATATCGAGCAATACGACGACAGCATGAGAGTATGGGTAGACGGGCCGCTCGTAAAGGCAAACGTAAAGACGACTCCTCACCCTGGTTTTCCTACCGATATGCAGCCGCAGATAGCCGCTCTGCTTACTCTCGCAGAGGGCACCAGCATTGTTACAGAGGGCGTCTGGGAACAGCGTTTCCGCTATGTGGACGAGCTTAGGCGCATGGGTGCGGATATTACCGTAAATGGTAAAGTAGCTCTTATAGAGGGCACGGGCAGTCTTATGGGAGCGCCTGTAAAGGCATGTGATCTCAGGGCCGGCGCAGCTCTTATCATAGCCGGTCTGGCAGCAAACGGCATTACCGAAATTGAGGATATTTACCACATTGAAAGAGGTTATGACTGTATGGAGGGCAAGCTCCGCGGACTTGGAGCCGATATTGAAAAAATCAGCGTTCCTGATAAAATGGCTGAATCCAAAAACGCAAGAGCTGCAGTTTAATTCCGGAGAACGAATATGAAAAGAATTCTTTTGTTTGTTATCTCCTGCATGATACTGTGCGGAATCTGTATTTCCTGCAAGGATGACAAACAATTCTCGAAGAGCGGAACTTCCGGCAGCAGCATATCAGGTACGGATAATACGGATATTACGGGAACCTGGAAAAGTGTGAAGATAGTCCGGGGCGGCGAGGAATTGATGGAGAACGTTGACGGTCTGCCTGTTGCCGATTTCTTTATGTTCCAGTTTAAAGAGGATGGAACCGGCGGAAGCAAGTACGCAGACGGTCCTTATGTTGAGTTTGTTTGGAAAAAGGAAAATTACAGCATTTCCCTAACGGATACAAGGCAGGACAGAAACAGTCCCATTGTTTACATCAAGATTGACGGAGAACAGCTTATCTTGGAAAACAACGATCAAGTAATTTATATGGAAAAGTCTGAACAATTTTTCTGAATAGCTTGACTTTAATAAAAAAATATGCTATTATCATATTAATAGGACAGCTAACTCATAAATATTTTATGGCAGGATCAAAACTCAAAGACGCAGTATTTTGATTTTGAAAAAAGCAGAAAATTCAGGAGTTTTACTTGAAGCTGTTACAAAATGTACAGTAGATTTTGAATTATTTTTTCATATTGCAAGGCGTACGACGAAAGCATACGAGGTCAACGAAATAATATGGAAAATCAGCCGAAAACATTGGATGTTTTGTAATAGATTTGAGTATAGCTGGCACATTAATTAAAGAATATATAAAAATCGTTGAAGAGAAAGGCAGTTTCCTATACCATTTCAGAGAGCAGCCGTTAGGTGAAAGACTGCATGGAAGGAAACATATGCATACCGTCTCTGAGTGCGTCTAATACACGCCGGCCGCTCCCGTTACAGAGCCAATGAGATACGGATTTCCGTATGAATCAGGGTGGAATCACGGTTATATATCGTCCCTTTGTCTATATGCAGGCATAAGGGGCGTTTTTTGTTTATATAATATTTTTAAAAGGAGTAAAAAAATGATAAGACTAACTTTAAAGGACGGCAGCATCCGTGAGATAGAATCTTCAATGCCCGCCGCAGAGATCGTCAAGGGAATCGGCATGGGGCTTTACAAGGCTTCATGCTGCGTTAAGATTAACGGCGAGGTAAAGGATCTCCGCACCGTTATTGACAAAGACTGCCAGTTTGAAGTATGCACTTTCGATACGATTGAAGGAAAAAAGACGTTCTGGCATACGGCGTCCCATATTCTTGCACAGGCTGTAAAACGCCTTTATCCCGAAGCAAAGCTGGCTATCGGTCCTGCTATCGACAACGGTTTCTACTACGATTTCGACCTTGAAAAGCCTTTCTCTCAGGAGGATCTTGATAAAATCGAAGCTGAAATGAAGAAAATTGTCAAAGAGGGAATCGCTCTGGAGCAATTTGAGCTGCCCCCTGCCGAAGCAATTGCAAAGCTGGAAGAAATGGGCGAACCGTACAAGGTTGAACTTTGTCAGGAGCACGCTGAAAAAGGCGAACCGATTTCTTTCTATAAACAGGGTGAATTTATTGATCTCTGCGCCGGACCTCACCTTATGACAACAGCTTCCGTCAAGGCATTCAAGCTCCTTTCGTGTACCGGAGCTTACTGGAGAGGCTCGGAAAAAAATAAGATGCTGTGTCGTGTATATGCCACGGCGTATCCCAAAGCGGCTGAGCTGGAGGCGGATATAAAGCAGCGCGAGGAGGCAAAGCTCCGCGATCATAATAAACTTGGCCGTGAGCTGGAATACTTCACCACTGTTGATTATATCGGACAAGGTCTCCCGATACTTTTACCAAAGGGTGCAAAGGTTATTCAGATACTTCAGAGATGGGTTGAAGATGAAGAAGCAAAGCGTGGCTGTCTGCTTACAAAAACACCTTATTTGGCTAAAAGAGAACTTTATAAAATTTCAGGACACTGGGACCATTATCTTGATGGAATGTTTGTTCTTGGAGATCCTAACGACGAAAATAAAGAATGTTTTGCGCTCCGTCCTATGACTTGTCCGTTTCAGTATCAGGTATTTCTGAACAGACAGCGTTCATACCGTGACCTGCCTATGAGACTGACTGAAACTTCAACACTGTTCAGAAAAGAAGATAGCGGCGAAATGCATGGACTTATACGTGTCCGTCAATTTACTATTTCTGAGGGACATTATATTCTCCGTCCGGAACAGCTTGAAGAGGAGTTCAAGGGATGTCTTGAGCTTGCAAAGTATATTCTTGGAACAGTCGGTTTGCTTGATGACTGTACATTCCGTTTCTCACAGTGGGATCCGAACAATACTGAAAAGTATATAGGCACACCTGAACAATGGGATGAAGCTCAGACAATTATGGGAAAAATTCTTGATGATTTGGGTGTTGAGTATACTATTGGAATAGATGAAGCAGCGTTCTATGGTCCTAAACTGGACATTCAATACAAAAACGTTTTTGGCAAGGAAGACACAATTGTTACTATTCAGGTTGACCAGCTTCTTGCAGAGCAATTCGGCATGGAATATGTAGACGTGGACGGTTCAAAACGTCGTCCGTATATCATTCACAGAACGTCTCTGGGATGCTATGAGCGTACGCTTGCTTACCTCATTGAAAAATATGCAGGAGCGCTTCCGCTGTGGCTGGCTCCTGAGCAGGTGCGCATTATCCCTGTTGCCGACCGCCATCTTGACTACAGCCGTCAGGTGCTTGAAAAACTGGAGGCCGCCGGAATCCGTGCGTCCATTGACGACCGCGCAGAAAAGGTTGGCTGGAAAATACGCGCGGCTACTGTTGAAAAACTTCCAATTATGCTGACTGTAGGCGATAAAGAGGCTGAGGAGGGAACCGTATCCGTCCGTTCAAGGCGCGAGGGCGATCTTGGCTCAATGACTCAGAACGATCTGCTTATGAAACTTATTGACGATATTGCAAAAAAAATAAGATAACTCACCGAAGGCAGCGGAGATCCTGCACGCCGCATATATACGAAGCCGTTTATTCTGCAATACGTGCGGAATCCGTTCAGACGAAACAGAACTCAGGGTAACACCTCGCAAAAATCGTGCGGTGTTACCTCAACTGCCAACCTAAAGGAAAACTTATGAATATAGAAGTAACACGAATCAACGAGGGCGTTGCCGGTTTTCCGGAAAGCTACGTCCGTACCGTAAACGAGGACTACCTTTATAAACTGCGAAAAATCTCCGGTGATATTGCCGCCAGCCGCAGTGAAAAACCTATAATACTGCTTTCCGGACCTTCCGGATCGGGCAAGACTACCTCTGCCATGATGATTGGAAAGATTCTGAGAGAATTGGGAATTGTAACACATACCCTTTCTATGGATAATTATTTCCGTTCGTTGTCGGCGGAGGAAAAGGAACTTGCGGCTCTGGGAAAGGTGGATCTTGAATCTCCTGCAAGAATCGACTCTGAGCTTCTAAATGAGCAAATTGAAGCCATAAGCGCATGCAGAACGGTGGAAATTCCAAAATATAGTTTCAGAGACTCCGTCAGGGAGAAGAACGGGAAAAAATTTTTGAGAAATCCGGGAGAGCTTGTTATTTTTGAGGGAATCCACGCTCTGAATCCATCTGTTATCACTGTTCCCGACAGCAGAATATGCAAGATATACGTCAGTGTAAGAACAAGAATTACCGACGCTGCTGTGGTTCTTCATCCGTCGAGAGTAAGACTTATGCGCAGAATGATACGCGACGGCAAGTTCCGTAAGCGTACCCTCCGTGAAACAATGAATATGTTTCACAGCGTTGAGGACGGAGAGAACAAATACATAATGCCGTATAAACACCGCTCTGATTATGACGTAGATACCTTTATGGCATATGAACTGTCGGTTTACAAGAGCTTTCTTGAGGAGGGACTCAGGGAAATTGAGGATGTGCCCGAAATCCGGGAGATTCTTTCCGTTCTGGATGATCTCCGACCCCTTGATGAGTCTCTTGTACCTGGCGATTCGCTTATAAGAGAGTTTATCGGCAGCGGACATTTCAAGTATTAGAAAGCCGGTGCCGTAAATGCATAAACTTCTGAAAAACATGAAGCTGACAAGAATCCTCATGCTCGGTTATTTTACGATCATACTGACCGGAACCATACTGCTGTCGCTGCCTGTTTCCAGCCGCTCCGGCGAATTTACGCCGGTAAACGAGTCGCTGTTTACAGCAACCTCTGCAACCTGCGTCACGGGTCTGGTTCTGTCGGATGTATACACCCACTGGTCGCTTTTCGGACAGCTTGTCATTCTCACAATGATACAGACAGGCGGCGTCGGCTTTATGACAATCGCTATTTTTGCTTTGTCCTACACGAAGCAGAAAATTGGACTGAAGCGGCGTTTTACCATGCAGGAATCCGTCGGCGCTCATCAGCTGGGCGGCATAGTCCGCATGACAAGATTTATCCTGACAGGTTCGCTGATAGTCGAACTTTCCGGCGCCGCTTTGCTTGCGGTGCGTTTCTGTCCAAAATTCGGCGCAGCCAGAGGCCTTTACTATTCGGTTTTCCATTCAATATCCGCCTTCTGCAACGCCGGTATAGATCTTATGGGACGATCTTCCCCCGGTTCCTCAATGATAACCATTCAAGGCGATATTATGGTAAATATCGTGCTGATGGCTCTTATAATTTTAGGCGGATTAGGTTTTCTGGTCTGGGATGACATTCTGCACAATAAGCTGCATTTCAAGAGATATAAGCTCCAGACAAAGGTTGTGGTGAGCGTTTCGGGAATACTCTTTCTTGCAGGCACCGCCGGATTTATGATAATGGAATACAGTTCCCCCGCCTACGAGGGCATGAACTTCGGAGAAAAGCTTCTTGCCTCGTGCTTTCAGTCGGCGTCCGCAAGAACGGCAGGGTTTGCCTCTGTTGATCTTTCACAGATGAACGAAGCCGGTCAGATGCTTATGACAATACTTATGTTCATCGGCGGCGCCTCCGGATCAACAGCCGGCGGTATAAAGATAACTACCTTTGCAGTGCTTTATATCAGCATTTTCTCGGCATTCCGGAAAAGAAAGGCTCTTGAATGCTTTAAAAGAAGAATTGACGACAGCATACTTCACAACGCCTGCTGCGTCATGATGCTTTATCTCACCGTTTCCGGAATAAGCGCAATCGCCATAAGCTTCATTGAGAATATCGGCATTATGCCGGCTCTTTTTGAAAGCGTTTCCGCGGCGGCGACCGTAGGTCTGTCACTGGGAGTTACTTCGTCTCTCAGCATTCCCTCGCAGATAATACTTATTCTGCTTATGTTTATGGGACGGACAGGAGGACTTACCATTCTGGAATCCTTTGCAAACAAACAGTCAAATATCAACTCGCAGTATCCCTCGGAAAAAATCTCCGTGGGATGATAGGAGGCAGTGAAATGAATTCGTTTTTAGTATTGGGGCTTGGACGTTTCGGCAGACATATAGCAAAAAAGCTGACGGAACAGGACGGTGAAGTTCTTGCAGTTGACATTAAGGAAGAACGTGTAAACGCCTGCATGAAATTTGTCACAGACGCACAGATAGGAGACTGCACCGATCCTGATTTTATTGATTCCCTCGGCGTGAGAAATTTTGATATGGTTATAGTCGCCATAGGGGACGACTTTCAGTCTTCTCTTGAAACTACGGCTCTTGTAAAGGAAAAGGGCGCAAAGCATGTTTTTGCCCGCGCCAACCGGGATATACACAAGAAATTCCTGCTTCGCAACGGAGCGGATTCCGTTATTTATCCGGAAAGGGAAACAGCAGAGCGTCTTGCTGTAAAGCTGGGATCGAACCATATTCTTGACTATTTTCGCCTGGACGACGACTACTCAATTTATGAGATAACCGTTCCCCGTTCATGGGAAGGAAAAACCATTCTGGAGAAGAACGTCCGTCAGAAATACAACATCTCGATCATCGCAATAAAGTACCAAGACCGTTTTATGCCTGTATTCAGTCCGAATCATGTCTTTGAACGCGATCAGACGCTCCTTGTAATGGGTGATGAAGAAAGCGTCATGAAAATAACCAGATAAAACAGTGCCGCACAGAGCGAGAAGCTTCCGTGCGGCTTTTTCGGCATTATAAGTAATCTCTCACATTAACGATAGTAAGTCTCTTTTTCTTTGCCAGACGGACGGTCTGACCGGTACCGCTGCAAAAATTATCCGGATTCCAAAAGCAGAAGCAGCATGTATCGGCATATTCTACAAGACGAATATTTCTGTCTTTCATGCAGCCGTTATAATACCGGTGGGAAACGTACTCCACAGAATCCGCAAGCCCCAATATACGATAAAACTCTCTTTTCTGAGCCGCCGGCCACCTTGCCGTCTGCTCCTCATCGGAACACGGAAGCACCAGATGAAGCTTTATCTGCGGATATTTTTCCCGAAGCCTCAATACTGCATCCGCAGCAAGCGTATCCCAGCCTACGGCGCCTCCGGCGTAAAAATCTGTAAGTCCTTTTGCGCATATCCAGCTTTCAAGAATATTATACAGTCTGTCACTGATCTCTTCCGACCGCGGAATGCTCCTGTGTCCCGTAAAGCAAGCTGAACTCATATATATCCACCCCTTTGTGTCATTGTGTAATAATATATTCTACCATGTAATGTCCGTCTTGTCAATTTGTGCAAAGCTTTATACAGAGCAACAGTATTTAGGCAACACCGCACAAAGCACGCCTGATGGCTTTGCACGTTATCTGCTTGCATATTTCCCGTCATCTTACACAAAAATCTCTTGACAGGCGACAGCCTGCCTGCGATATTTTTATGAAATCTGACGAAAAATCTGACTATGCATCTGCCGCACAATCTTTGTGCGGTGTTGCCTTTACTTCTATTCATGTTGCCTTGTAAAACAGGTTTTTAAAAAATAAATAAAATTTTTAGAATAAACATATTGCAAAAGGTAGGCGGTATGTGTTATAATAATAAGGAATATAAAAATTTGATATTGTTCCTCCGATCAAAGCCTGCCTGAAAGCCGGAGAAAAAATACAATTTATCAAGGATGACGACGAAGGCATACTTCCCATATTTCGGAAATAAGGAAGCAGAGAAATCGGATTTTATTCGAGGAGCTTCGGCGGGATTTAGTTGACGGAGCAATATGCGGGAGAGCTTAATGGCGAATACGATTAGAATTTTAGGAATAGATCCCGGCTATGCAATAGTAGGCTTCGGCGTGCTGGATTACGACGGAGTACGGTTCGTCCCCGTTGAATACGGCGCAGTGCTTACCGATGCAGGCACGCCGTTTCCGGAGCGTCTCAGGGCTATCCATGAAGATATTGAATATATATTTGAAAAATTTCGTCCTCGTTGCATGGCGATAGAAAGGCTGTATTTCACTACCAATCAAAAAACAGCTATAGATGTCGCTCAGGCGAGAGGAGTCACAGTGCTGTCCGCGGCAAAGAGGGGGATTCCAGTGTCGGAATACACGCCTCTCCAGGTCAAACAGTCGGTTGTGGGGTATGGAAAGGCGGAGAAGCATCAGGTTATGGAAATGACTCGTCAGATCCTTGGGCTGGTGCAGATACCGAAGCCCGACGACGCCGCCGACGCTCTTGCCATTGCGATCTGCCACGGACATACAACAAGATTCGGTTAAAGGAAGATGTATATGATTTACAGCTTACGCGGACGTCTGGCTGTCAAGGAGCTTAATTTCGTCGTTGTTGAATGCGGCGGAGTCGGTTACGGATGCCGGACTTCATATAATACAGTGTCGCAGCTCAGCGAGATAGGCAGCGAGGCGATGCTTTATACTCATTTATAC
Source organism: uncultured Ruminococcus sp. (assembly GCA_910579835.1). Taxonomy (GTDB): domain Bacteria; phylum Bacillota; class Clostridia; order Oscillospirales; family Ruminococcaceae; genus Ruminococcus. The sequence continues at coordinate 1,620 of CAJTWQ010000005.1, read as the reverse complement.
ATAAGAGAGGATGCGGCGGAGCTTTTCGGATTTGCTTCACAGCAGGAGCTGAGCTGCTTCAGGCTGCTTATATCTGTTTCAGGGGTGGGACCAAAGGCGGCAATATCGATTCTTTCTGATGTTACGCCGGAAAAGTTTGCTTTTCTTGTGGCTTCCGGCGACAGCAAAGCATTTACAAAAGCAAAGGGGATCGGCGCTAAAACGGCTCAGAGAATAGTTCTGGAGCTTAAAGACAAGATTTCCTCCGAAACGATAGGCGGAGCTTTTTCCGAAGCTTCGGAATCGGTTTCAGCAATAGGAGCGTCCTCCTCAGCTTCGGTATCGGAGGCGCTTGAGGCTCTTATGGTTCTCGGTTATTCGCAGGGAGAGGCGGCTGCCGTTCTTGGAAAGCTTGATCCTAATTTGAGTACCCAGGAGCTTATAAAAGAAACCCTGCGCTTTATGACGTCAGGAAAATAGGAGTTTGTATTCAAAGTGACATACGACGGTATTTCTGCGGCTTTTTCCTTGTTATCATGAAAATTATGCTCGAAAAATCCGCATACTCACCCTATGAATACAAGCTCTAAGAATAAAATGAATACAGGAAAACTGTCATGCATCCCTTACAGAAAGGAAGAATATATAATTATGAATCTCGATGAATTATTAAAAGCGGCAATCAAGGATCCGTCAAAGCGGTCGCTGTTTTTGCAGACGCTCATCAAGAGCGATGTGTACGTTATCTGCAAAAATCCTGTAAAGCACGAAAGAGGCAGAGAGGAGGGCGGCATACAGCTTGAGCTTGTTACTACCCAGAATCCCGACGGCGATATTTTTATTCCGTTTTTCACCAGTTACCGTGCATTGCAGCAATTTGCGAAACGCTACGTCGATTGCTATAAGATTAACTGTCTGAGACTTTTCGATCTTATTCAGTCGGTGTCGGCAGTTCTTAATCCCAATTCCTATGGTAAGGAGTTCTCATCGCAGGAGATCAAGAGCATACTTATGGTAGCCAGAAATCTGAAAATCAAGGCGATCTCCTACAACGAGGCTGATATCATATCCTACCGTCCCATTGAACACTCGGTTGGACATATAACAAAGGCTGCAAGCAAGTTTCTGTCGAAACAGCCCAATGTTGACCGTGCGTTCATTATGGAAATGGTTAAAGGCTGCGAAAAGCCGCAGATACTTATGGTTCTGGATATGATGGGCTCCACCAGAAAGCTTTTCGTGCCGCTTTCAAAGTACCTTTCCAAAACCGTAAAGCACAACGAGAATCTCTGTTTTATCAGTTATGAACAGGATATGGGCAAAAAGGCGGCAGGAACGGTTGATCCGTTCTATGTCCGCAAAAAGCGTTACTTTGAGAAATAACCGGCGTGACGCTGGGATAGGGGGCGCTCCCGTATGCCGGCGTATGTTACTCCGTATGATATTTGCAGTCTGCTTTCGCTTGTGGGATGTATGTCCTTATCCGGAAGTTTAGGTCGAAGTTTTTACGAAACTTGGTTAGAACGCTTCTTGCCTGTATTTTCTAAAAATGACCAATATCGGCTGCTGCCTATAATAATATCATCTAGAGAAGAGCAAAACTGCAGATTGAATTTCAGGCGAAGAAAAAAACAGAGGAAA
>CAJTWQ010000004.1 GCA_910579835.1 uncultured Ruminococcus sp. | reverse complement strand
TCTCCCGAGGCGACTTGTTTATTATACCACCTCTCTCTCTTTTTGTCAAGTAAAATATTAGCGTTTGTTTTTGGAATTTTTTGTTTAAAATGCACTTTTGATCAACAACATGTTACCATTACTTTTCATATTATTGCCTGTCCTACCCTACCGAAGGTTCTTTAATCTCTAATTTATCAAAAAACTCTTCCCTGCTCATGGTAGTAAAAGGCTCTGTTTTAGGAATTGTCTCCATATGCGGAAGTGTTCTTTGCTTAAATTTCGACAGCTTTTGTTCTGCGAAACTATCCACCGAATCTCCCTGTGTTTCTCCCTGAGCGGATGAACTTCCTTTTTCTTCGCCGTCACATCCCGCAAGCAGAGTCAAAAACATTGCACCAGCTAGTATTACCATCAATATTTTTCTCATATTCCACCTCTTAATCACATCATCAGCCATCTGACTGAAAATACAATTGCAACGGCTGCCAGAACCCCAGCGATTATTATATTCTTTTTGATCTCGTCATCATACTCAAATTTCGAGGGATCTTTTCCGTCAAACCTAATAAGTTTTTTTTCTCCCTGAGAAAAAGGCTGATTAAAAGCCGCTCTGTCATCCTTTTCGTATACCTTCCCCCCATCCTCAAATTTCATCCTGTGTATGTAAGATACCGTGACACCTTTCCGGTTCTTCTTCTCACGAATTTCCACTACCTCTGCCAGAACAAGCTTTCCTTTCTTTTTTAGGGCAATAAGCTTTATCATATAAATCAACGCGATCAAAGCTATAATAATACCGATTATTCCCCATATCAGATTTTTCATCGCTTCCTCCTTATAAAAAGGGGACAGCTTGAACCGTCCCCCTTTATTTAACTTGAATCAATCAGCCATAAGCTTGACCATTACTGCTTTCTGAGCGTGGAGACGATTCTCCGCTTCCTCAAATATCTCGTCTGCGTGAGACTCAAACACCTTTTCAGTGATCTCCTCCTCACGGTGCGCCGGCAGACAGTGGAGAACCATTGCATCCGATTTGGCCCGCGCCATAAGTTCGTCATTTATCTGGTATCCGGCAAAAGCCTGCTTCCGCTTTTCGGCTTCGCCCTCCTGTCCCATAGACGCCCAGACATCAGTAATAAGTACATCTGCACCCTTTGCCGCTTCCATAGGCGAATTTGTCATTTCAAACTTATCGCCGTACTGAACTGCAAAATCAAGTATCTCCTTCGGCGGCTGATAATCGTCGGGACAGGCAATCGAAACAGACATTCCCACTTTGAGACAGCCAACGATCAGTGAGTTTGCCATGTTGTTTCCGTCACCGATAAAGCACATTTTCAGACCGTCAAAACTGCCTTTGAACTCACGGATAGTCATAAGATCAGCCAGCACCTGGCACGGATGGCAGAAGTCTGTCAGACCGTTAATAATCGGAATATTCCCGTACTGTGCCAGAGCCTCAACCTCTTTCTGCTCAAATGTACGGATCATTATTCCGTCCAGATAACGCGAAAGTACCCTTGCCGTATCCTGAACAGGCTCTCCGCGTCCGATCTGAAGATCGTTTGAGGAAAGAAACAGCGGATACCCTCCAAGCTGATACATACCCGTTTCAAAAGAAACCCTTGTCCGTGTAGACGCTTTCTGAAAAATCATTCCCAATGTCTTGCCTTTAAGAAGATGTGAATGGGGAATGCCGTGCTTCAATTCATATTTAAGCTGATCTGCCAGATTAAGAATATCAATGATCTCCCCGCCGCTCAGATCGAGCATTTTAAGCAAATGCTTCATATATATCTGTCCTTTCAAAAAATTATAATAAATACCGAAAAAATACGCATACCTTATTAAGGCAAGTTCATATATTTCAGCTTCGGTTCATTTCACCGAAAGCCTTGTCGATAGCCACTGCAAATAACGGAATATAGTCGTCAAACGCCGTATTCTCTATTTCAAGATCATATTGGAGACTTCCAGATACCCCAAACTTTGTATTGATCCTGCCCACCTTTATATCGTTAAGGATTATTTCAAAATTTTTTCTGTCCTTGCTTGCAATGACAAAGCGCATATCCTTTCCCTCCGCTGTAATAGTCGGATCGAGAAACAGAGACTTACATTCCATTTTAAGAAACAGATCGTCATTGAGGATAACAGAAAACCCCGGCTTTCTTGAATCACCATCCTGAAGCAGCGTATATAGGTTATAGCTGCTTGCGTCCAGGAGAATATATCTCTGAGCAAAACCCTTTTTCTTAACTGTATACAGAAGTCTTGATTTTTTGTCCTCCACAACGTACTTACTGCCTTTTTCTGCTATTGTCAATTCCATAAATCATTCCTCCAATATATCTTTCAGTATTTTTATTCCTTCGTCTATTTCATCATATGTAATGTTAAGCGGCGGCAGAAGTCTTATTTTGTCCTTTGCCGTAAGCACCAGAAGCCCTTTGTCAAACGCCTTTTTCGCAGCGTCAGACGCATTTTTTGAACCGTCCGCAAGCGTTATGCCGATCATAAGTCCGAGACCGCTTGTGCTTTCAACTGCGCCGCACGCTTCAAGCGCCGATCTTATATAAGACGCTTTATCATTTACTTCACTGAGGAATCCTTCGCTCATAACCCTGTCAAGAACCGCAATTCCGCCGGCGCAGGCGATCGGATTTCCACCGAATGTGGAACCGTGAGTCCCCGCTGTAAGCACGCCCTTTGTTTTTTCATTAAAAAGACAGGCGCCCATGGGAATTCCGCCGGCAATGCCTTTGGCAAGCGTTGTAATATCGGCTTTTTTACCGTACCACTCTCCGGCAAGAAGCTTTCCCGTACGTCCCACTCCGGTCTGAACCTCATCGGCAATCACCAGAATATCCCTTTCGGCGCACATCCTGAAAACTGCGTCTGTAAACTCCTGACTAAGAGCATTTACGCCGCCCTCTCCCTGAACGTATTCAAGCATTACGGCACAGACGGTATCGTCCAGCTTTGCTTCAAGATCAGCAATATTGTTTGCTTCAGCGTTAATAAATCCCTCTAAGAACGGGAAAAAATAATTATGGAACACATCCTGTCCCGTAGCGGACAGAGTAGCCATAGTTCTTCCGTGAAAGGAATTCACCAGAGTAATTATATTATGCCGTCCCCTGCCGTACTTGTCGAAACTGTATTTCCTTGCGGCTTTGATCGCGCATTCATTAGCCTCCGCACCGCTGTTTCCAAAAAAAACACCCTCGTATCCTGTGAATTTGCAGAGCTTTTCCGCAAATTTCGCCTGAATTTCCGTGTAGTAGTAGTTGCTGTTATGCTGGAGCGTCCGCACCTGAGCACAGACAGCGTCCGCCCACTGTTCGTCGCAGAATCCGAGACAGTTGCAGCCTATACCGCTGCCAAAGTCAATATATTCCCTGTCGTTTTCGTCAACACACTGCCTGCCTTTTCCCGATTTCATCGCAAGGGGGTATCGTCCGTAAGACTGTACCACATAATTGTTAAATTTATTAATTGTTTTTTCGCTGATTTCCATTTGTTTTCCTCCTTCGGGACAAAGACATTTCAAAACTCCGCTTTACCGTCTCCTGCATCTATATATTATAATTATAACTCTTATCCGCTTATAAAATCAATACGATACAGCCGGAATAACGTAAACTTTTTCTTTATTGGTAAAATAATTCTTATACTTTACATTTTGTTAATTATCAAATACCGTACCGCCAAAATCCATATTTGTACAAATTTTTAAACAAACTGTGTGCCTATCCCCTCATTGGAGAGTATTTCTATCAGAATGGAGTGAGGCACTCTTCCGTCAATAATAACGGTTTTATTTACGCCTCGTCTGACAGCTTCCACACAGCAGTCAATCTTTGGGATCATACCGCCTGAAATTATTCCCTGCCGCTTAAGGAATGGAACCTCGCTGACGTTTACCTCCGGAATAAGAGTAGAGGGATCGTCTTTATCCCGAAGCAGTCCGGCAATATCAGTCATGAGAATCAGATTTTCCGCACCAAGCTCAGCGGCTATCCGTGCGGCGGCAGTATCGGCGTTTACATTATATGTATTTCCCTCGCTGTCGGTTGCAACTGTTGCAATAACAGGTACGTTCCCGTTTGCCAGGGCGTCCAGTATCGGCTTGGTGTTCACACCTGTAATTTCTCCGACAAAGCCCAAATCCTGACCGTCATCTGTTGTCATTTTCTTTGCGGTGAGCATCTCTCCGTCAATTCCGCAAAGTCCCACTGCGCTTCCCTTATGCTGTGCCAGAAGCTGAACAAGCTCCTTGTTTACCTTTCCTGCCAGCACCATTTTCACAACGTTTATTGTCTCCTCGTCCGTATAGCGGAGACCGTTTACAAATCGGCTTTCGATTCCCAGCCTTTTAAGCATATCGTTGATTTCCGGGCCGCCTCCGTGTACCAGAACAACTTTCACGCCGATCTGCGAAAGCAGCACAATATCCGTCATAACGGCGTCTTTCAGTTCATTGTTGGTCATGGCGTTTCCGCCGTATTTTATTACAAGTATCTTATTGCTGTACTTCTGTATATACGGCAGTGCGTCAATAAGCACCTGTGATTTATCGCTGTTTGATATTCTTTTCATTTTAATTTCATCCTCAATTTATGATCTGTAGTCGCCGTTTATCCTGACGTAATCGTAGGTCAGATCGCATCCCCATGCCGCCGCACTGTGTCCGCCGCTGCCAATAGTTATAAGTATGCGTATCTCCTCTTCGCCAAGTATCTCCTTTGCCTTATCCTCAGAAAACTCAACGCCTGCGCCGTTCCTGCAAACCTCGATGCACCCTTTGTCTGATTCGATCTTCACAGACACTTTATTTATATCAAAGTCGGCGTCGGCATATCCCACGGCGCAGAGAATACGTCCCCAGTTGGCGTCCTCACCAAACATTGCCGCCTTGAACAAGCTGGAAGTGATAACCGATTTTGCCACGATTTCAGCCGTTTTTTCCGTATCGGCTCCGCCCACGACACATTCTATGAGCTTTGTAGCTCCCTCGCCGTCACGTGCCATCATTCTTGCAAGATTCATCATAACGGCGTAAAGAGCATTTTCAAATATCTCAAAATCACCGTCCTCATGGGAAACTGCCTTATTTCCGGCGGAACCCGAAGCCATAACGCATACCATATCGTTGGTTGAAGTATCACCGTCAACGCTTGCTCTGTTAAGCGTTACCTTTACTGTATCGCTGAGGGCGCGCTGAAGCAGCTCCGGCGATATTGACGCATCGGTAGTGATAAAAGTAAGAGTTGTCGCCATATTTGGGTGGATCATTCCGCTTCCCTTAAGCATACCGCCCATAGTGCAGATCTTTCCGCCCATTTCAAATTCTACAGCGACTTCTTTCGGCATGGTATCCGTTGTCATAATAGCTTCAACAGCACGGGAATTTCCGTCATAGGAAAGTCCGTCCGCAAGTGATTTCATGCCGTCTGCAATAGGCTCGATCGGAAGCACCTGACCAATAACTCCGGTGGATGCAACAATTACATCTTCCGGCTTCAAACCCAGTTCTTTGGCGGCAAGGCTGCACATCATTCCGGCTTTTTCCACACCGTCGGCATTACAGGTGTTGGCATTGACCGAATTGACGATTACTGCCTTTGCACGTCCGTCTTTAATATGCTCTTTTGTCACGAGTATTGGAGCGCCTTTTACCTTGTTTGTGGTATATACGGCGGCGGCGGCACATTCTGCATCCGACACGATAAGCGCAAGATCGTTTTTCTTTTTGGCGGACGGAAGCGCATTATTGCTTTCCGCCGAATTTTTTTCATTGTCGGTAAGTGGCTTATGCGCAAGTCCGCACTGAATGCCGTTGGCACGGAATCCCTTAGCTGCGCACACTCCGCCGGTAACAAATTTTATCCCCTCAAATTCAACAAGCTTCATACTTTTACCTCCTCTGCCGCTTTCGCCTTATATGCGGCGATTCTCTGACTAAAAGCGGCTATTGTTTTAAGATAATCCTCCTTCGACCCCTCGTCTGCCCAACTGTACGCAAGCGCTTTCAGTTCAGCGTTTACAAGCAGCTTTTCAATATCGTCATAACGTCTGCAAAGATATTTCTCCTTACCTGCGTAAAGATTTTCCATAAGCTGTCCGTCAAAAAGCTCCCCTGCAAAAGGATCCCCTTCCAGAATCTCTATGGCGCGACCGATAGCCACCACAGAAAAAATCTTCTGTCTAAGCATACGGCAGACATCCCCTACAGTAAGCTCTGCCGGAGTTTTGTCCATTACCATATTATACCATTCCTGAAGCGAAAACTCATCATTTTCAATCATATCGTAATCATATATTTCTCTTATTTTTCTGTTTTCCATAGTAATTCCCCTAAATTAATCCTGTTGTTTCATCAATTCCCATCATGATATTAAGGCACTGTACAGCTGCTCCGCTTGCACCCTTGCCAAGGTTATCGAGCCTTGAACACAGAAGTATCTGCTCATCATCCCCAAAAACAAAAATCTGCATTTTGTTCAGTCCGCTGAGGGTATTTGAGGCCAGAAAGAAAGACTTCTGCTCCTCTGCGCTCATAAGCGGCATTACCTCGATCATTTTTGAGCCTGCGTATTGATCTGCATACATTTTATGTACCTGCGCTGCCGTAACGGTATCTTTCAGCATCCTCGTCTGTATCGGAACGCTTACTACCATTCCGCTGAAATAATCGCAGACCATAGGATTGAACATCGGCTTATATTTCAGACCGGAAACTTTCTGCATCTCCGGCAGATGCTTGTGCTGCTGAGAAAGGGCATACTGTCTTGGACTGCCGAATTCAAATGGCTTTTCGCCGCTCTCGTAAACGGCGATAGCCTTTTTTCCCGCGCCGCTGTAGCCTGATGTAGCATAGGCGAACACCGGAAAATCGTCGGGGATAACTCCGTTTTTCACCAGCGGATAGACGACAGACGCAAAACCGCTGGCGTAGCAGCCAGGTACGGCAACGCGGCTGGAATTTCTGATTTTTTCTCTGTGCTCCGGCGAAAGCTCCGGAAAGCCGTATGCCCAGCCGGGGGTTGTCCTGTGAGCGGTGGATGCATCAATTATGCGCACATTATCGCTGTCCGCAAATGACACTGCCTCTCTTGCAGCATCGTCAGGCAGGCATAGAAAGGTATAGTCGGACATGTTTATAAGACGTGCCCTTTCTGCCGGATCCTTTCGTTTTTCGTCGCTTATTCTGAGCAGTTCAATATCGCTTCTGCCCTCAAAGCGTTCGAGAATTTTCAGTCCGGTTGTACCCTCCTGACCGTCAATATATATTTTAACTGACATATTCTTCTCCTTTTTTAAATTATATTGTCCGGGGGAGTCAATTTTAAAAACGGCTTATCTGCGCCGTTTCACCCCTCCCCTCTTGGAAATAAAGGCACTCCCCTGCTGTTTTTATAATTATATTGCCTTAACGTTTTTTTTTGTTCCTGCGCCTCTGCGTTTTACGCTGATATTTTTCACGCTTCGGATCCGGCAGATCGGACTGATCCTCTTTTATGGAATGCCATACGCTTATGACAAGGGTCAGCACGACTATCGCCGCAAACCACCAGATATAAGTTTTAGGTCTTACCGGAATCCACAGTCCCATAACAAGCATTCCTACCGCCCATAAAACTCCCATAAACGTGCAGAGTCCTATGGTGAAAATAATATCTTTCTTTTTCATCAGGCAAAATACTCTTTAAGAGCTTCTTCAGCAAGAGCAATCTGTTCCCTGACCGCTGCCGGAGAAGGTCCACCCTCGGAAAGGCGTCCATTAACACAGGTATCCAAATTGATCGCTTCATAAACATCCTTACCGAAAATATCGGTCATCTTCTTATATTCATCCAGCGGCAGCGTTTCCAGCGTCAGCCCCTTTTCAATACACAAAGCAACAAGAGTTCCGGTGATCTTATAAGCGTCACGGAAAGGCATACCCTTTTTAACGAGATAATCGGCGCAGTCAGTAGCGTTGATAAATCCACGGGCAGCGGCGTTCCTCATATTTTCCTTGATAACACGCATAGTTGCAAGCATTGGGATAAAGGTTTTAAGACAGAGCTTAACGTTGTCAACAGCGTCAAAAATTGCTTCCTTGTCCTCCTGCATATCCTTATTGTAGGCAAGCGGCAGACCTTTCATCATGGTAAGGAGTGTTACAAGATCGCCGTTCACCCTGCCGGTCTTGCCACGGATAAGCTCCGTAACGTCCGGATTTTTCTTCTGCGGCATAATGGAAGATCCCGTTGCAAAGGCGTCGTCAAGCTCCACGAACTTGAACTCCCAGCTGCACCAGAGAATTATTTCCTCGGAAAGTCTGGAAAGATGCGTCATGAGCAGCGACAGCGCACAGTTAAGCTCAATGCAGTAATCACGGTCGGAAACGCCGTCAAGGCTGTTCGCCATGGGTGCGGTGAATCCTAAAAGTTCCGCCGTCTGCTTACGATTTGTAGCGTATGTCGTGCCTGCAAGCGCTCCACAGCCGAGAGGACTGTAATTCATGCGCCGTGCAGTATCACGGAGACGGTCAAGGTCACGGAGCAGCATCCAGACATATGCCATAAGGTGATGCCCGAATGTTATCGGCTGCGCTCTCTGAAGGTGAGTATATCCCGGCATTACTGTTTCGGTATGCTCCTTTGCGGCGGATATAAGCGTGTTTGCAAGCTTTGCAGTCAGCTCGGATATTTCCTTTATCTCGTCCCTTAAATAAAGCCGAAGATCAACGGCTACCTGATCGTTCCTTGAACGTGCGGTATGAAGTCTCTTGCCCACATCGCCAAGACGCTTTGTCAGCTCCGCTTCTACGAACATATGTATATCTTCGGCGGCGGGGTCAAGCTCCAGTGCACCTGAATCTATATCGGCAAGAATTTTTTTCAGTCCGCCAATAATTTCAATACTGTCCTCTTTCGGGATAATTCCGCAATCCCCAAGCATTGTAGCATGGGCGATACTGCCCTGTATATCGTGACGGTACATCCGTCCGTCAAAGGCAATTGAAGAATTGAAAGCGTTTACCGTCTCATCGACCTGCTTTGAAAATCTTCCTGCCCACATCATATCTGCCATAATTTTTCTCCTATCGTTTTATAAATCAGAATTATTTTTTTCGATTTGGTTTTCTTTTAACAGCCAACAATTTAATATAATCATCAAATTCAGCAGTATTGATTGGTTCAAACATTACCCATTTTCCATCATGATATGTTTTGGCTCCATCATATCGTCTACAAACGGCATCAGAAAGAGTACCCCTTATATCTTCAAATTTTGTTCTTTCATCTTTTCCAAAAATAATCATGAAACCAATGCCGTTTCTTTTTGCATATAAGCAACAAAGTGTTTTACCACCTCTACGATATTTATACTCATAAACCCAATCTTTTCCACCCGTATTCCATAATCGTTCCATTTCGTATTTTTCATCAATAGCCGAACATAATTCTTGCCAAACTTCAAACAAAGATTGTCCGAGCAATTCAGTCATAGTTGATTGAGACGGTATTTTTTCAAGCATAGTATCCCCTCCTCAAGAATTTCTTTCAGACCACCGATAAATTCAATACTGCCCTCCTTTGAGATTATACCGCAGTCGCCAAGCATTGTTGCGTGTGCGATACTTCCCTGTATATCGTGACGGTACATCCGCTCGTAAAAGGTAATAGAAGAATTGAAAGCGTTTACCGCCTCATCGACCTGCTTTGAAAATCTTCCTGCCCACATCATATCTGCTATATTTTTTCTTCTATCAATTTAGTTCTCTCCAACAAGAACAAATAGTTTCAATAAGCAAAATGCCCATTATACAAAGAGGTATAACATTAAACAAAACAAGCACAATATACTTCTTTTCTATCAACCATATCAAGAAGCGTTAACAATACCTTTTTCATGCGCATTCCTTTCATTGTTACTTTTTGGCCTTATACTGATCCATGAACTTTGTAAAATTCTCCTGCTGATACGGAATATTCTTCTCCGTAATCCTTGCCATAAGATACAGCTTGTATTTATCCACGGCAATATTGACTTTCTGCACCTTTTTATTGAAGATATTAAAGTTCTTCACCTTTATTTCGCTGATAGCCTCGTTTCCGATAAAAATGTAGTTTTCCGGCTCCGGTTCGAGCTTGTCCGCATTCAGGGTAAGCTGAAGTCCTTTCTGATGCATCGGAATAATTCCCAGTCCGTTTTCCGTCTGATTTATGAGAAGACCCGTGAATTTTCCATCCAGAACCGTCTCAGCCGCTTTTCCGGTCTTGATTCTGATACCGGGAAGTCCTGCCGACATCAGTCCTCCCGCAAGACCTCCTGCAAGTCCGGCTTTCATGCCATCACGTGTCGTATTCTTATAAACCAGAAAAATATTATTCTGTGCTGAAAGTCCATCCACTGATTTAAACAGTGCGGCAGCTCCCTCAAGTGTTTTGAAATCTTCCATAATTGACCTCCATATTAAAATATAACAAACAGAAAAACCTGAATTATGTATCTATCTGATTATTCCAGCAATTAATTTATTACGATAAATCAGATCTTCCCGTACTGTGAATCCAATTTTTTCCCAAAATCCATTGCCGATTTCGTTATCCTCAAACACGACTAAAGCCACCTTGTTTATACCTTCTTTTTCAAGGGCTTCCATTGCATGACCGACAATTTTTCTGCCTATTCCCTGATTTCTGTATTCGGGCATAACAACAACATGATGAAAAAATCCTCGTCTGCCGTCGTGACCTGCAAGAATCGTACCGACTATTTTTCCATTATCCTCTGCAACAAAGCTCGTTGTGGGATTACGTTTCAAATATTGTGTGAAGCCCTCTATGCTGTCATCAACGGGATTTATGCCCTCATTATCTTTCCACACATCACATATACCGTCGTAATCGGTGATTGTCATTACCCTTATATTCACCATGGTCATGTCCTCCTCTGTTTGATTTTTAAAAATTATATACATCATTCCAGTAACAAATAAAATTCTGTACCTGGAAAACAATATTTATGCAGGCAGGAATGATATTAAACAAAACAAGCGCTATGTACTTCTTCCCGATCAGCTTTTTTTCACGCAGCCAGCGATACAAAGCAACAGAAACTACTGTAATAATGATAGGGATAACGAATATCTGAGCCGGTACAAAGTAATTTCTTTCAAAAATCGCATATGGACTTTTGATAAAAATACTTCCGTCAACAGTCGCAGAAAAATAAAAAACCAACCAGAATCACCAGAAATCGGCAATCAGAACGACAATAACATCAAGAAGTGTAAACAGCACCTTTTTCATATCTCTCCTCTTTCATAAACTGCAACAGGCAGGAGAAAGGCTCCCCTGCCTGTAAAATTATTTTGAAATTACTTATTGCTGCGCTTCTTGTCGAGCTGAGCCTTGACCTTTATCGGGAGTCCGAACAGATTAATAAATCCTGCGGAATCTTTCTGGTCGTAAACCTCGTCCTCGTCAAAAGTAGCAACTTCCTCATCATAGAGAGTATACGGAGAAGTTACGCCGGCATTGATGATATTGCCCTTATACAGCTTGAGCTTGACATCGCCTGTAACTGTCTTCTGTGTTTCGGTCACAAATGCGCTCATAGCCTCACGGAGAGGTGTATACCACTGACCGTTGTATACTATATCGGCAAACTTGATTCCGAGATACTGCTTGATACGTGCTGTTTCCTTGTCGATGCAGATAGTTTCAAGAACCTCGTGGGCATGATAGAGAATTGCGCCGCCGGGAGTCTCGTATACGCCTCTGGATTTCATGCCTACAAGACGATTCTCAACAAGATCGGCAAGACCTATGCCATTTTCGCCGCCAAGCTTGTTAAGTGCGGAAACGATTTCCACACCGTTCATTTCCTTGCCGTCGATTGCAGTAGGGATTCCCTTTTCAAAATGAATGGTAACATAAGTAGGCTTGTCGGGAGCGTCGATAGGAGATACGCCCATTTCAAGGAAGCCCGGCTTCTCGTACTGCGGCTCGTTTGCGGGATCTTCCAGATCAAGTCCCTCGTGCGAAAGGTGCCAGATGTTCTTATCCTTGGAGTAGTTTGTCTCTCTGTTTATTTTGAGAGGGATATTATGAGCCTCGGCATAGTCGATTTCCTGATCTCTTGATTTGAGATCCCATTCACGCCAGGGAGCGATGATATGCATATCGGGAGCGAAAGCCTTGATAGCAAGCTCAAAACGAACCTGATCGTTTCCCTTGCCCGTACAGCCGTGACAGATAGCGTCTGCGCCCTCGGCAATAGCTATTTCAGCAATTCTCTTTGCAATAATAGGACGTGCAAAAGATGTACCCAGCATATATCTGTTCTCATAAATTGCGCCTGCCTGAACAGTGGGAAAAACGTAATCCTGAATGAATTCTTCTTTCAGATCCTCGATATAAAGCTTAGACGCGCCTGTCTTTTTTGCCTTTTCCTCAAGACCGTCAAGCTCGGATGCTTGTCCTACGTCGCCTGAAACAGCGATAACCTCACAGTTATTGTAATTTTCCTTAAGCCACGGAATGATGATAGAAGTATCCAGTCCTCCGGAATATGCCAGAACTACCTTTTTAATATCCTTTTTATCCATTTTAATTACCTCCGTAATATTAATTTTAGCTGATAATTCTATTATACACAAAATATTTCCATTGTCAAGGGGAATTGAATAAATATTCATTATACCACAAAATATTCACATTTAATAGAATAATATTCATATACCAATTGGTATTGCCGTATTTCAAAGAGTTTCTGTGTACGCCAATGGCGTAAATGACGAAAAATATGCAGGCAGATTCAGTACAAAGCCTTAAGGCGGACTTTGTGCGGCGCCTTCCATATTCTTTCTGCAAAAACTCCACATAGGAAAAAAATATGGTTGAAAAAAATATACATTTGTTTAAATTTACATTTTTCCGTAATTCTCTTGATATTTCTACTGATTTATGCTATAATTAAAATGTATAAATTCCTAAGGAGGTCATACTATGGGAGAGAAAAAAAAGGGCACTAAGATTACCATACTCGGCGTTGGAAACGTTGGTGCAACTATAGCATACACATTTGCAGTGGGCGGAACTTGTTCCGACATCGTTCTGGTTGATATTAATAAGGCTAAGGCTAAGGGTGAAGCGATGGACATCCGCCAGGGCGTTTCCTTTGGACACAACGTTGAAATTTATGACGGCACATATGAAGACGCCGCCGGCTCTGACATTGTTATTGTAACCCTCGGTATCGGCAGAAAACCTGGTCAGACTCGTCTTGAACTTGCACGAACGAACGTGAATATCATCAAGGAAGTTATGCCGCAAATTGCAAGATACGCTCCCGATGCCATTTATCTTATCGTCAGCAATCCTGTTGACATACTTACATATACGATTCTGAAATGTACAAATCTTTCGCCAAAACAGGTTATCGGCTCCGGTACGGCGCTTGATACTTCACGTCTTCGCGCAATTATTGCTGACCATCTTGAGCTTAGCCCGAACAGCGTTCACGCATATGTTTTTGGCGAGCACGGCGATTCATCCTTTATTCCGTGGTCGCTGACGAGCATTGCCGGCGTTGAAATGGACGAATATATTGAAGCGCAGGATCATGGCGATCTTGATGAGGATCAAATAATTGAGGAAGTCCGCAAAGCAGGCTCGGAAGTCATCAAACGCAAGGGAGCTACGTTCTTTGCAATTGGCATGGCTGTAAATAAAATCTGCGATTCTATTCTTCGCGACTCCAATAATATTATTACCGTTTCTTACTTGATTCAGGATAAATTCGGCATCAATGACGTATGTCTCAGTCTGCCTGCCGTCATCGGAAGCAACGGTATCGAGAGAGAGGTCACCCCAAAGCTTACAGACGATGAGATCAAAAAGCTTCAGGCAAGCGCCGCCGCTCTGAGAAACGTTATTGATCAGATAGAATTTTAATCGGTGATACGCTATGAATCTTAACGATACGCCGTCCGGTGAAAGGCTTCATATAGGCTTTTTTGGTAAAAGAAACGCCGGAAAATCAAGCATTGTCAACGCCGTTACTGGACAGGAGCTTTCCGTTGTTTCCGATGTTAAGGGAACTACTACCGATCCTGTAACAAAGGCGATGGAACTTCTTCCTATAGGACCGGTCTTGATAATTGATACTCCCGGATATGACGATGAGGGGGAACTTGGAAGTCTCCGAGTAAAAAAAACACAGCAGATACTCAATCGCACTGATATTGCCGTGCTCATTGTGGACGCTGCCGAGGGGATTTCCGATACGGATACCCAGCTTACAGAGATGTTCCTTGAAAGAAACATACCATTTCTGACGGTTTACAATAAATCCGATCTCGCGGAAATTGTACCGAAAAATGAGAATGAAATTTCCGTAAGCGCGCTGAATAAAAGCAATATCCGCGAGCTGAAAGAAAAAATTGCTTCTCTTGCAAAAACGGACAGATCGGAAAGACGGATCATAGGAGATATGCTTGCTCCCGGCGATCTTACGGTACTTGTGACTCCAATAGACGCTGCCGCTCCGAAAGGAAGAATGATTCTTCCTCAGGTGCAAACCCTGCGCGATATACTGGACGCTGGCGCAGCGGCAGTTTTCACCAAAGAATTTCAGCTTGAAGAAACCCTTGCAAAACTGAATACTAAGCCTAAAATGCTTATTACCGACAGTCAGGCTTTCGGATATGTCAGCAGGATCGTACCGGAAGATATTCCTCTGACCTCTTTTTCGATCCTTATGGCAAGATATAAGGATTTTCTTGATGCTGCTGTCAGAGGCGCCGCCGCTATTGATTCTCTTTGCGACGGGAACACGGTGCTCATCTCAGAGGGATGTACTCATCACAGACAGTGCGGCGATATAGGCAGTGTGAAATTGCCTGCCCTGCTGAAAAAAACTACAGGAAAATCGCTAAAAATCAAACTCTCCTCCGGCCGGGAATTTCCGGAAGACCTGTCCGGAATCAGCCTTGTTATTCATTGCGGCGGATGTATGCTCAATGAGCGTGAAATGGCTTTCCGTATGAAGACGGCTGAAGCTCAGAATGTTCCTTTTACCAATTACGGAATTGCTCTTGCAAAAATGAACGGAATACTCAAACGCAGTCTTGGTATTTTTCCGGAACTGCAAAAACTTATAAAATAAAGATACTCCCCTGTCTTTTGGCAGGGGAGTTTTTATAACATTAAGAGATCTTTATACTAATCCCCGATCGTTCTGTTGAAAAAATCGGCGGATAGAATTTCATTTATCAAGAAAGATACCTGCCGGCATACTGTCTTATGGCAAGAGTATCTGACGCAGAGAAATGGAATTATAGCCGTCAAGATTTTCAATAGGTTGATCGAGGGTTAGTATTAATTCAAAAAGTCAACAGTTATGCCGTAGTCGTCAAAAATAATATTAAGATCGCTGTCTCTGGTATCCGTCTCTCTTCTTTCTAAATAGGCGTCATACTCTGCTTTGCCTTCCTTAGTAGCAACAACATTTCTTAATAATAATGTGGCATATGTCAAGCTGGCTGTACCGTCATTGCTTACGCGTGATATATATTTCTTTACATTATCAACATATGGCATTTCATCAGCGATTTCATCTTCTGACATTTCGATAGATAACCCTACCACATATGCCTGCACCAGTGCAACATCGCACATATCAAGCTTTCCATTTTCATTTATATCACCGAGCATTAAATCATTCTTCACACCCGAAAGATCAATTTTCTCATCTGTAAGCACAGTGTAAAGCTCCTCTGCCTCCGCAGTCGCTCCGGAACTGAGCAATGTATATAGCCGAAGAACATGTGTAGCATCTGCTAAAGTAATTGTTCCGTTACCGTCAACATCACCGTATTTCATAATACCGTCAAAGCAATAAAACTCATCTTTTATTTCTTCCGGAGACACAACCGGATTATCGGCAGTACCGCTTAATAAGCGGGTAACAAATCTTAAAATCGTAGTAGCGTCAGAACAGTCAATAATTCCATTTTCATTTACATCGCCATATATGTGGACTGGGGTTTCAGCAGAAGCATCGGCGAATGCAGCTATAGAAGCCATAGACGATACTCCCAGAACGGCAGCGGATAATGCGCTTATAAACTTTTTCATATCATTTCCTCCTCTTAATCTTCGTATATTTCATATATGTCTATTTTCCATGTATCTGCGGCAAAAGCAACTTTTATATTCTTAATAACATCAGTGGAATGATATTTAAAATAATCTACGCTAACTACTGTCTCTCCTGCCGGTCTTATATTTATATTATAAACCATATTAAATAATTTGTCAATATAAAAAATACACAAATTTCAACTACGTTATGTATGCAATATTTCCAAATAACACTATTGCAAATCACGGCATATAATAAATATAAGTATTAAAACTGAATAAAATCCCGGAAAAGGGACAATAATATAGACATAACAACGAAACTATTACAAACAGGAGATAATAATTATGCCGGTGAAAAGAGGAGAAATATATTACGCCGATCTCAGCCCTGTTGTAGGCTCGGAACAAGGCGGAATCAGACCTGTACTTATCGTTCAGAACGACGTAGGAAACAAGCATAGCCCCACAGTTATCGCGGCAGCTATTACCAGTCAGCGTGACAAAACCAGAATGCCTACCCATATCGAGGTTCAGGCTGATAAGTGCGGTCTTGCCAAGGACAGCATTGTTCTTTTGGAACAAATACGAACTATTGATAAAAAACGCCTTAAAGACAAAATGGGCGAGCTTGACCTCAGATCTATGAATAAGGTCAATACCGCCCTGTCTATCAGCTTTGGATTAGAGGTATAATCAACAGACTGACGCTGCAGCATACTCTGTATGCATCAGTCTGCGCGCTTTCCATTAAACATAGTAAGGCTGCTCAGCAGCGGAACTGCTGCGCTGAATCCCAATGCAGTCAGGAGCTGCTCTGAAGATAATCTGACTGTCTCAAAAACAGGCTGAAGCTGCGGAACGACAACGGCTGCCGCAAGAGCCGCTGCGGATACGCCAACTGCTAAAATCAGCTTTATATTACTAAAAAGATTGATACGAAACAGAGATTTAGTCTCGGATTTACATTCAAAAACGTGTATTAGCTGCGACATTACAAGAGTAATCAGTGCCGCCGTTCTTGCAGCCTCAACTGACCCTCCTGTGTGAAGTATCATTGCAAAAGAGGCAAGAGTTGAAAGTCCGATAAAAATACCTCTGAAAACAATCTTCCCCATAAGACCGCCGGAAAAGAATCCCTCTGATGATTTTCTCGGCGGTTTGCTCATTATATCGCGCTCCGGCGGCTCCATTCCCAGAGCAATCGCCGGAAGTCCATCGGTGACAAGATTTACGAGAAGTATCTGAACGGGAAGCAAAACTATCGGCATTCCCATAATTATACCCAGAAACATTGTCAGAACCTCGCCTATATTGCAGGAGAGAAGATAGCGTACAAACTTCCGTATATTGGAATAAACACATCTTCCCTGTTCTACGGCTCCCACCAGAGTAGCCAGGTTGTCGTCAAGAAGAATCACATCTGCCGCCTGCTTTGTGACATCTGTTCCTGTTATGCCCATTGCAACGCCAACATCCGCTTCCTTTATTGCCGGAGCATCGTTTACTCCGTCTCCGGTCATAGTCACAATCTCTCCTTTTCTTTTAAAGCTGCGGACTATCCTGAGCTTATGTATCGGTTCTACACGGGCAAAAACAGTATACTTTCCTATATTTCTGTCAAGTTCCTCGTCAGACATTTTGTCAAGCTCTGCCCCTGTTACTGCCTTTCCGCCTTTCAGCAGACCAGCCTTTTTAGCAACTGCAACCGCTGTATTTTTATGATCTCCGGTAATCATTACCGTCCTTACAGACGCCGATGCACATTTTCTTATTGCCGTTTTTGCTTCTTCACGAGGCGGATCTATCATGCCTACAAGTCCGAGAAAAACAAGATTTCCCCTGTCAGGCTCAAATTCCTCAGATACGCAGGATGCCAGTACAAGCACTCTCAAAGCCTTATCGGACATCTCTGCCGCCGCTTCTGAAAGCTTACGCCGCACATTGGCTGTCAATGGCAGAATTTCTCCTTTTTCCCCCATATACTGAGAACATCTGGGCAGCAGAACTTCCTCCGCTCCCTTGAAATATATTCTTCTTTCACTGTGATCTGCACAGTGCACAGCCATAAAACGATTTTCGCTGTCAAACGGAAATTCAGCCAGTCTTTTTATGCTTATAGCAAGCTCAGTCTGCATAATGCCTGCTTTTGCCGCTGCAATAAGGATTGCCGCTTCGGTCGGATCTCCGGTGACGTCCCATTCTCCCCGGCCGGAGATCTGTCCGCGGATGCGGCTTTTCGGCGGCATTTTAGCGGAGATCCTTGCCGTTGAACA
The DNA here is from genome assembly GCA_910579835.1 of uncultured Ruminococcus sp. Lineage (GTDB taxonomy): Bacteria > Bacillota > Clostridia > Oscillospirales > Ruminococcaceae > Ruminococcus. Next base: position 44,613 of record CAJTWQ010000004.1, on the reverse strand, counting down.
AATAACTCCGCAAATCAGAGCCTCCGTCAACGACTTTTCATTTTTTGGATTTACAGCAATTCCCTCATCTGATTTTGTAACTCCTCCGCTGATGCGATAGCCCATTCCGCTGAAATAATAACGCTCTCCTGCGGAAGCAAGTTCAGTTACTGTCATTTTATTTTCTGTAATTGTTCCGGTCTTGTCTGAACATATCACTGAGGTGCATCCAAGTGTCTCAACGCTGTGCAGCTTATTCACTAATGCTTTTTGTTTCAGCATTCTGTTGACTGCTAAAGCAAGAGCAATAGTTACCGTTGCAGGAAGCCCCTCAGGAATTGCGGCAATAGCGATAGTAATTCCCGTCATTAGCATGTCAAAAACCTTTTCTCCGCGGAGAACTCCTGCGCTGAACACTGCAATGCATACGATAAGACATATTACCGCTACTGCTCTTCCAAGCTCGGCAAGACGTTTTTGCAGAGGAGTCTGTTCTTTATCTATATCCGTCAGCATTTCCGAAATTCTTCCCATCTGAGTCTGCCTGCCAACTGCAATAACACGGGCAAGGCATCTTCCCTTTGTTGCCGACGCGCCACAGTAAACAATATTTTCTTTATTCAGAGAATTATCCGTATCGCTTTGATTTCCCGGATTTTTCGCTACAGCCGACGATTCTCCGGTCAGAATTGACTCATCGGAAAAAAATCCCGATGCATTAACCACTGTGCAGTCCGCCGGTATTCTGTCCCCTGCCTCTATCTCTACCATATCTCCCACTACAAGCTTTGCCGCCTCTATTTCCTTGAGAACGCCGTCGCGCCAGCACTTTGCTGTTGGAGCAGTCATTGATCTGAGTGCTTCAAGGGTGTGCTCTGTACGGTATTCCTGAATAAAGCCCAGAACAGCATTAAGCAGTACAATGAGAATAATGGTCACTGCATCTGTTATTTCTCCAAGCAGTACCGATACAGCCGTAGCGATAAGCAGAATCATAACCATTACATCCTTGAACTGACCTATAAATATTCCTGCCGGCCCTGTTCTCTTACTTTCTGCAAGCACATTTTCTCCGTCCGTTTTCAATCTTTCAGCCGCTTCCTTTTCTGTAAGTCCCATAAGCTCACCCTTTCAAAATAGCCTTTCTTTTTAAAGCTTTGCTGTTATAAGATATGCTGTTTCGGGACAGGATATGCTATTGTTTCATGTGAAACATTTTGCGCCGCATGGCTGTATGATATATTAATTGTTTCACGTGAAACAATTAATACTGTACAAGTATGCAGTTTGTTTCACGTGAAACATTTTATTATTTATCTTTCTGTGGAAATAATGCAGACGCTATGAGTCCAAAAAGCAAAGCCGCCGTTATACCGCCTGCGGCAGCAGTCATTCCGCCAGTAAAGATACCGAGAAATCCGTCATCTTCAATTGTCTTGCGGATACCTTCTGCAAGAGTGTGACCAAATCCGGTAAGAGGAACTGTTGCACCTGCGCCTGCAAATTCAACAAGAGGAGCATAAATTCCCACTGCTGACAGTATTACTCCGGCAACCACAAAACCTGTAAGAATTCTTGCCGGCGTGAGCTTGGTATAATCTATCAGAAGCTGTCCTACTGAACAGATAATTCCCCCGACAATAAACGCCCTTAAAATATCAATTATCATTGCTGAATCCTCCTCAGATGAACCAAATGTGATATTGTTGGAATTGTTTCTCCCTGTTGAAGAGACATAGGCGACATCAAGGCTCCAGTTGCCGCAAAAAGAATATTTTTAGCTTCTCCGCGCTCTAAAAATGGCAAAAAATAGCCGCAAAGCACGCTTGCACTGCATCCGCATCCCGAACCTCCGCAGTGAGTGTCCTGTTCTGCCGGATCAAAGATCAACGCCCCGCAGTCACGATGCTGAGAAGCAATATCAATTCCCTGCTTCATGAGAAATTCCACAAGCAGCGAACTGCCCGTAATTCCAAGATCACCGGTAACAATGTAATCATAATCCCCTGGAACGGTTTTTGTAGATTCAAGATAACGGCGAATAGTTTCAGCCGCTGCAGGAGCCATTGCACTGCCCATATTATTAATATCATTAACACCCATATCAGTAATCTTTCCGATGCATCCGCCGACAACCTCAACATTTCCGGTGTGAGAAACAATTACTGCACCCGAAGCAGTGCATGTCCACTGTGAGGTAGGAGTGCGCTGTCCCCCATAAGATAAAGGAAATCTGAACTGACGTTCAGCCGTAGAAAAATGTGAGGATGTGACTGCCGCTGAACTATTAACTGCACCGCTGTCAACTATAAGCGAAGCAAGCATAAGTCCCTCTGCCATAGTCGAGCACGCACCGTAAATGCCTATATACGGTATTTCAAGCTCTCTCAGTCCATATGTCGATCCGATACATTGATTAATAAGATCACCGGAACATATTGCATCGATATCCTCCTTGGCAAGTCCGGCTTTTCTTATTGCCGAACTGACTGCCTCAAGCTGAAAGCGGCTTTCTGCCTGTTCCCATGTATCCTTACCAAAATGACTGTCTTGGATTATCTGGTCAAAATATTTACCAAGCGGACCTTCTCCTTCTTTTTTTCCGACTACTGAAGCATATGACTGGATTTTCGGACGAGTAGTCAGACTGAATACTCCCCTGTTGATATACTCTGCCATATTAAACACCTCCGTATGTATTTTAACACAAAAATCACAGAATATACATATGAAAACATTGTGAAATCCATTGCATTATTTATAAAAATGTGATATAATTATACTGACTCAACAGCAAAATTTAATAAAAATTATTTATAGCTTTGAGTATATATTATTTAAAGAGGTAAAAACATGTTGAATCATAAAAAAACGGCGGCTTTTCTTATGAGTATAATCATCTGTGCGTCCACTCCGATATATTCAGCTCTTGCCGATGAGGCTGAAACAACAACGGTTTCAGAAACTGCGGACACTGAACCAGAATACATAGAATCAGGCGAATTCACATATACTGTAAATTCCGACAATACCGCCTGCATTGAAAACTGCACCAGCAATGAAAAAAATCTTGTTATTCCCGATACAATAGATGGATTAACAGTTACAGAATTAGGAAAATATGCTCTGGGTGAAAATGAAAAATATTTTTTTGAAACAATCACTATTCCCGCATCAGTTAATTATATTTCCGCCAATAATCCATTTTCCGTATGCAGCAATCTTAAAGAAATCAAGGTTGACAGCGGAAATAAAGAATATTTTGACGAAAACGGCGTGCTTTACAGCAAGGACAAGACAAAGCTTTTGTGCTATCCCCCTAAAAAAAGCGGAAGCTCTTTTACAATACCGGAGGGCGTTAAGTCAATCGGAAGCTCAGCTTTATACAACACTCAGCTCACAGAAATAAAATTCCCCTCCACTCTTGAAGAAATAAATTCATTTTCTTTAAGCAGCTGTTCAAAGCTTTCATCTGTAGATCTCAGCAATACAAATCTGACATACATAGATTCATATGGATTTGCTTTCTGCGATATTCTCAATGATGTAAAGCTTCCTGATACTCTTTCAGCAATCGGCGGAGCAGCCTTTGCCAAAGATATTTCACTTAAAGAAATTACGCTCCCTGAAAAGCTTGAAAGCGTTGCACAATATGCATTTGTCGGAACAGGTCTTAAATCAATATATATTCCGCCATCGGTAACGGATATTGGATACTGCGCTTTTGGTTATGATATTGACGATAATAATAATGAAAATATGATCTCTGATTTCATCATTATCGGATACACAGGCTCTGCCGCCTATACATATGCACATGATACTGACAGCGAGTACGATTACAATAATAACTTCACATTCAGAACGCCGGAGGAACATGAGGATCTCCAATATCTTGAAGGTCTTACCATACATACTCTGAACGATCTTCTTTATGCTGAAGTCGACAGCGGAATTGCCATTATAGGATGCTTTTCAAACGATAAAACTTTTACAGTTCCTTCCGAAATTGACGGCATATCGGTAACAGAAATTTATCCTTCAGCTTTCAGCGAATGTACCAGTGAAGAAATTATACTTCCAGAGGGAATAAAAACTCTCAAAAAAATGGCTTTCATGAACTGCACAAATCTTAAAAGCATTACTCTGCCGCAAAGCATTACATCTATAGAGGATAATGCTTTTGACGGATGCACCTCCCTTGAAACAGCTGATCTTGGAGGAGCTGTTTCCATAAGCTCAAATATTTTTGATTCCTGCACTGCCCTCAGAGAAGTAAACCTTTCCGGAGACTGCACCGGTCTTATCAATGGAGACGATAATCCATTCTTATATTTGAGCGCTCTTGAAAAAATAAATGTTTCCGACGGAAACGGCGATTATTCCTCTAAAGACGGAGTTCTTTACAACAAAGATAAAACCGTTCTTATTTACTATCCTTTGGGCAGAACAAATAAGGAATTTACTGTTCCGGATGGAATTAAAGAGCTTGCTGAAAACGCATTTATTTCCAATCCCTATATTAAAAAAGTTGATTTATCGCACGTTGAAATTATTGGAATTTCCGCTTTTGAGCAATGCACAAATCTTTCTGAAATCAAGCTATCAAAAAATCTTAAAAAAATTGATGCCGGAGCTTTCTATGGCTGCCTTAGTCTGAAAGAAGTCCGTCTTTATACAAGCGACACTGAAATAAAAGATTTTTCACTGGGATATTACTATAATGAATCGCTTACAAAAGAGGACGGCTCTCTCGGCGGAAGCGACATTATTGAGGGATTCAAGCTGTATACAAAAAAATCAAAGAATGATACAGGCGTTGAATATGCGGAAAAAAACAATATTGAAACAGTTACAAATACCGTTGAGATTTTTGGAAAAAACGTTAAAGCTCAGATTCTCTGGATTTGCGGCGGCGGCATAGGACTTCTTCTTGCTGCACTCATTGGCAGTCATGCAATGAAAAAATCACGGCAGAAAGAATCCTCATCTCAATCAAAAAAGAAAAAAGAAGATAAGCCGGAAAAAAATAAAAATGAAAACGAAAAAGGAACAGAATGATGAAAATTAAATTAAAAGAATTTATATCAGGTGCGGCGACGGCACTATTGATTGGCATATTGCCGACAGTCCCGGCATTCGCAGAGGAGCTTGATTCCGCAGAAAATGTATTGCAGGACGGTAACTTTATATACGAAATGGTAGACGGAGGTTACGCTATAAAAACCTGCACCGCTTCTATACTGAATGATTTTCCCGGTATTATAAACGGCTACAGCATCGTGGAGATCAAAGACGGAGCATTTGCAAACTGTACATCTCTTTCAGAGGTCAAAATTCCGGAAACTGTAAAAAAAATCGGCAGCAATACCTTTGTCGGCTGTACATCACTGAAAAAAGTAACATTTCCCTCGGCTATTACAAAAGTTCCTGACAATGCTTTTGTAGACTGTCAGATGCTTGAAGAGGTAGTTCTTTCTAAAAATCTTACTGAAATAGGCAGCATGGCTTTTACAAACTGCAAATCACTGTCGGTCATAGATATTCCAGACAGCGTTACAAGAATTGGTGATTCCGCCTTTGACGGCTGCTACTCACTCACTCAATTCACTCTCCCTGATTCCCTTACGGAAATAGGAGAAATGGCTTTCAGCTACGCTCCCATCGAGACTTTTGATACTCAGGGCTGCAATGAGTTCAAAACAGTTGACGGAATTCTTTATAATAAGGATGAAACAAAGATATACCGCGCTGCACCGAGTATGAGCGGCGATATCAGCATCAAAGACGGAGTCAGAGAAATAAACGGAGGTGCATTTTCTCTTTGCTCCGGAATTACGAGTCTTATTATTCCTGATTCGGTAGAAACAATTGGCAGCTATGGATTTAGCGAATGCACCGGCATTAAAAGCGTAAAATTTTCAGAGGGTCTGAAATCACTGGGACAGGGAGCATTTGCATATAATCTTTCTCTTGAATTCATAGAACTTCCCGTATCACTTGAGGAAATAGGCGGCGGTGCATTTATGGTCTGCACCTCGATGAATAAGGTAATACTCCAGGAAAATCTTAAATTTATAGGCGAAAACGCATTTCTTGAATGTCCGGAGCTTAAACAGATAACCATACCGAAATCTGTTGAGACTATAGGCAATAATGCTTTTGGAATGCATTATGATGAAGATAGAAATATTGCAGTAAACACTGACTTTAAAATGAGTGTTTCCGCAGGTTCAGCCGCAGCCGAATATGCCAAAAAGAATAAAATTGATTTTAAATCTACCGGAATTGATTTGAAAAAGCTTGCGTTTATAGTAATATGCGTGGGAATTTTCCTGACAGCCATAGTTTTTGCAGTGGTTCTCATGGCACGAAGCAGGAAAAGCCCCACTCGCTCGGCTAAAAAAGCTCATAAAGAAGCCCTTGAAAAAGAAGCGGAAGAAAACTATAAAAAAATAACGGATTAATAAATTTAAGTAGTTTGTTTTCTATTGCCTATAAAGGGGGCGCCGCCCCCCTCACCCCCCGCTTAAGGGACGTACAGTCCCTTAAGAATCCCGGTTTTAGAATCAATAACTCCCCCTCAAATGAGGGGGAGTTATTGATTAATAATGGGTTTCCAAAGGGGATGTACTCCCCTTTGGCAGGGGTTAAAGGGGACAGAGTCCCCTTCATTGGTTCATGATAAACAAACTACTTAAATTTATTAATCCTCCGGCATCTTAATCTCACCGACTATAGGCAGAGGATCTATTCCCTGTCTCGTATAATAATCGGAAAGAGCCGATCTTACAGCCTGTTCAGCAAGTACGGAGCAGTGTATTTTAACTGCCGGAAGTCCGTCCAGAGCTTCTACAACAGCGTCGTTTGTAAGTTTAAGGGCATCGTTTATCGACTTTCCCTTGATAAGCTCTGTAGCCATTGATGAAGTTGCCACAGCAGCTCCGCATCCAAATGTCTTGAACTTTGCGTCGGTTATCATTCCGTTGTCAATTTTGAGATACATTTTCATAATATCTCCGCATTTTGCATTTCCGATTTCTCCGACACCGTCTGCATTCTCAATTTCTCCCACGTTTCTCGGATTTGAAAAATGATCGAGAACCTTTTCACTGTACATCATAATTATATTTCTCCTTTTTATATTATTCGTATTTTTCGCCTTTCATCATCTTTTCCCATACCGGCGACATCTCTCTCAGTCTTTCAACTACCTTCGGAACAACCTCAAGAATATAATTCACATCCTCATCGGTAACATCCTCCTCAATGGAAAGTCTCAGCGATCCGTGTGCCACCTCGTGTTTAAGACCGATTGAAAGCAGTACATGGGAAGGATCAAGAGAACCGGATGTGCAGGCAGAACCGGATGAAGCACAGATTCCATTCATATCAAGCATAAGAAGCAGCGACTCACCTTCGATTCCCTCAATGGAAATATTTAGATTTCCAGGAAGTCTCCTGTCTCTGTCGCCGTTAAGGCGCGTGTAAGGAATCTTCAGTATTCCATCTATAAGACGATTTCTTTTAGGAGTTATCAATGCTGCTTTTTCGGAAATATTACTGCATGCTATTTCTACAGCCCTGCCTAATCCGACAATAGCGGGAACATTCTCCGTACCGGCACGCTTTCCCCTCTCCTGACCGCCGCCGTGAATAAGATTAGGCAAAACGATCCCCTTTCTCACATAGAGTGCGCCTATTCCTTTCTGGGCATGAATTTTATGTCCGGAAAGTGAAAGCATATCGATTCCCTGCTTTTTTACATTAATTTCTACATGACCTACAGCCTGTACGGCGTCGGTGTGAAAAAGAACCTTTTTTTCATGGCATACTGCGGCAATTTCCTCAATAGGCTGGATGGTTCCGATCTCATTGTTCGCATACATTATTGTTACCAGAGCCGTGTCCTCCCTGATCGCATTTCTGACGTCTTCAGGGTTTATCATTCCCTTTTCATCGACGGGAACATAAGTAACTTCAAAACCGTGTTTTTCTAAATATTCACAGGTATGAAGCACCGCGTGATGCTCAAAAACGGAAGTAACAATATGCTTTTTCCCCTTTTTCGCCATCATTTCGGCAGTTCCCTTTATAGCCCAGTTATCGGACTCGGAACCGCAGCTTGTAAAAAATATTTCCTTAGCGTCAGCCCCCAAAGCTGCGGCAACCTTTTCACGAGCCTCTTCAATATCAGCCTGCGCATCTCTGCCAAGTTTATAAATACTCGAAGCATTTCCGTATGCCTTTGTAAAATGAGGCATCATAGCATTGAGGACTTCCTCCGATACCGCTGTTGTAGCGGCATTGTCCGCATATATAAATCTTTTTTCCATATTTAATTTACCTCCTTTTCAACATTCTTTAATTATAATGTTGAAAACTTATTTCTTTGCTCAACTGCAAGCCTGTCGCACCGCTCGTTTTCCGGATGTCCGGCATGGCCCTTTACCCAGTTAAATGTAACGTCATGTAATTCCAGGAGAGGCAAAAGCTGCTCCCAGAGGTCAACATTCAACGCCGGCTTTTTATCGGATTTTATCCATCCTTTTTTTTTCCATCCGAAAACCCAGCCTTTATTTATGCTGTCACAAACATATTTGCTGTCCGTGGTAAGCGTTACCTTACAGGGGCGTTTCAAAGCCAAAAGACCCTTAATTACACCCATAAGCTCCATACGGTTATTAGTGGTATTACTGTCACCGCCGGAAAGTTCCTTTTCGACTGTCCCATATCTCAGCACGACTCCGTAACCACCCGGTCCGGGATTTCCGCTGCATGCGCCGTCGGTAAAAATCTCAACAGTATCTATAAAATTCACATCCTATGAAAATTTTCCATTATTTATTATACAACAAATTTTACGGAAATAATTGTTTGTTAACCAAAGTAAACAAAAAACTTGTTTTATTAAACAAACATATATAATATATTTTGTTGCAATTGCCACTTTTTTTATATTCTATTATGTGGTATAATAAGTATATATTATTAAAAAAGCGAGGTAATCACCAATGAGAAATATTACTAACGACATATGCTATATCGGTGTAAACGATCACGAAATTGATCTTTTCGAGGGATTATATGACGTTCCAAACGGAATGGCATATAATTCTTATGTTATTATGGACGAAAAAATTGCAGTTCTTGATACTGTTGACGCTAATTTCGGCGATCAATGGATTGAAAATCTTGAAGAAGCTCTGGCAGGAAAAACTCCGGACTATCTCATTGTTCAGCACATGGAACCGGATCATTCAGCAAATATTGCAAAATTCATGGAAAAATACCCGTCCGCTTCCATTGTAGGAAATACAAAGACCTTTAATATGATAAAATTATTTTTTAACGGCATTGATCTCACCGGAAAAACTGTAGAGGTAAAAGACGGAGAATCCCTTTCCCTTGGCAGCCATGAGCTGACATTTGTTTTTGCGCCTATGGTTCACTGGCCGGAGGTAATGTTTACATATGACAGTACCGATAAGGTTCTTTTTTCAGCCGACGCATTCGGTAAATTCGGAGCTCTCGACGCTGACGAGGACTGGGCTTGCGAAGCTCGCCGCTACTATTTCGGAATTGTCGGAAAATACGGTGTTCAGGTGCAAAATATCCTGAAAAAAGCGTCCGCACTGGACATCAGCATTATCTGCCCTCTCCACGGTCCTGTTCTCACTGAAAATCTTGACTATTATCTTGATCTCTATAATACATGGTCAAGCTATGGCATTGAATCACAGGGCGTTATGATCGCATATACTTCTGTTTATGGGAATACTAAGAAAGCAGCCGGAATTCTCCGGGACAAGCTTCTTGAAAAAGGCTGCCCGAAAGTCGTTTTCTGTGATCTTGCCCGAGAGGATATGGCAGAAGCAGTCGAAGATGCTTTCAGATACGGAAAGCTTGTACTTGCTACAACAACTTATAATGCTGACATTTTCCCATTTATGAAGCATTTTATAAGCGATCTCACTGAAAGAAATTATCAGAACCGTACTATAGGACTCATTGAAAACGGCGCTTGGGCACCTATGGCGGCCAAAATTATGAAGGGAATGTTTGAAAAATCAAAAAATATCAACTGGCTCAATACTACAGTTACTGTTAAAGCCGGTGTTAAGGATGAAAATATTTCCCAGATTGAAGCCATGGCAGAGGAACTGATAAAATAACTTTTCTGAAGAAAGGAGCAATGCTGTGAAAATAACTTTGAATCCAGACAAAGAGCTTGTTGCAAAGCTTAAAGAAGGACTTGAAAAAAAGGACGGATACTGTCCGTGCCGTCTTGCAAAAATACCTGAAAATAAATGTATGTGCAAAGAATTTCGTGATCAGATAGCCGATCCTAATTTTGAAGGCTTCTGCCACTGTATGCTGTACTACAAATCACTGGAGGATTAATATGAACGAAATCATTATTACCAAAGAAAATTTTGACGAAGAAGTTCGCAACTATCGTGGAATGCCTATTCTGCTGGATTTCTGGGCATCCTGGTGCGGACCGTGCATGATGCTTTCCCCGATTATCGAGGAAATTGCCGATGAATATGACGGAAAAATCAAAGTAGGAAAGGTAAACGTTGACGAGCAGCCGGAACTTGCGGCCGCTTTCAGAGTTGAGAGTATACCGCTTCTTGTTGCCGTTAAAGACGGCGCTGTCACTGCACAGAGCGTAGGTCTCCGCCCTAAAGAGGACATTATAAAGATGATAAATATTTAATGAAAAGCTCCCTGAAATTTCGGGGAGCTTTTGTTTATTCATAAACAAAACGTCAATGATATCTATGGGGGGATATTGATGTTAAATTTTATTTTAGGTTCTATGTTTGGCGGAACAGTTGGAGTTTTTGCTATGTGCCTTTGTACTGTCGCCAAAGAAGCCGACAAAAAAAACGGTATGGACGAATAAAGTCCATACCGCTGATTTTTTACTTTTTCACAGGAACTGCTATAATATCCTTGCGCATATACGGCTGGAGGGCTTTAGGAATCCTGATACTGCCATCCTCGTTAATATTATTTTCAAGAAAAGCAATCAGCATTCTGGGAGGAGCAACAACGGTATTATTAAGAGTATGTGCAAAATACTTATTTCCGTCTGCGTCCTTAACTCTGATTCCAAGACGTCGTGCCTGAGCGTCACCGAGATTTGAGCAGCTTCCAACCTCAAAATACTTCTTCTGTCTGGGTGACCAAGCCTCAACGTCTATTGATTTCACCTTTAGATCAGCAAGATCGCCGGAACAACATTCCAGAGTTCTGACAGGAATATCAAGGGAACGGAAAAATTCAACGGTATAGCTGTAAAGCTTGTGGAACCAATCCATACTTTCCTCAGGTTCACATACAACGATCATTTCCTGCTTTTCAAACTGGTGAATGCGGTAAACTCCCCTTTCCTCAATTCCATGAGCGCCAACCTCCTTGCGAAAACACGGAGAATAGCTCGTAAGCGTTTTCGGAAGCTCAGCCTTGGGAATTATCGTATCAATAAACTTTCCAATCATGGAGTGCTCGCTTGTACCGATAAGATAGAGATCCTCGCCCTCTATTTTATACATCATTCCTTCCATTTCTGCAAAGCTCATAACTCCGGTAACAACGTCGCTGCGAATCATAAATGGCGGAATATAGTAAGTAAATCCCTTATCAATCATAAAATCCCTTGCATAGGAAAGAATACACGACTGGAGCTGTGCAATATCGCCGCAGAGATAGTAAAAGCCGTTTCCGCTGGTTTTTCTTGCGCTGTCCAGATCAATTCCCTTTACCTTTTCCATAATATCAACGTGATAGGGAACCTCAAATTCCGGCACAAATGGATCACCAAATCTTTCAACCTCGACATTTTCACTATCGTCTTTTCCGATTGGCACACTTTCGTCAATAATATTTGGTATCACAAGCATAATTTCCTTAATTTTGCTTTCAAGCCTGACTTCCAGCTCTTCCATTTCGGTCAGCTTTGCACCGATCTGTGCAACCTCTGCTTTAACCCTCTCAGCCTCGTCCTTTTGCCCCTTAGCCATAAATCCGCCTATTTCCTTTGACTTTACCTTGCGCTGATTTCTCAGACTGTCACATTCCACCTTAGTTTCACGGTATTTCCTGTCAAGCTCAATAACTTTATCTACAAGTTCCAGTTTAGCGTCCTGAAACTTTTTTTTAATATTTTCCTTTATAATTTCAGGATTTGTTCTAATAAGCTTAATATCTATCATTTTTCTTACTCCTTTAAATTATTCTTCTGTAAGCTTTTCCGCAATTGCAGCAAGATCTTCCTTATCGTAAAATTCCAAAATTAATGCGCCCTTATTTTTACCGTAATCGACCTTTACCTTTCGGCCAAGACGGGCGTTAAGAGAAATTTCCATTTCCACAAAATAATTGTCAATCTTTCTATTGCTTTTTTCGATTATTTCCTCATCAGAAAGTGTATATTTCTGAACTGCTTTTTCCACCTGACGAACAGTGAGTCCTCCGTCAGCCGCTTTCACTGCCATAGCTGTCAAAAGTTCTTCATTATCTTCAAACCCAAGCAGTGCACGTCCATGCCCCGCCGAAATATCGCCTTTTTCGAGCATTTTCAGCACACGCTCCGGAAGAGACAAAAGTCTTACCGCATTGGCAACTGCCGATCTTGAACGTCCGACCATTTTAGCGACTTTATCCTGCGTCATTCCATAATTTTCAATAAGCTCATTATACCCTGCAGCTTCTTCCACCGGATTCAGATTTTCACGCTGGAGATTTTCAATAATTGCGATCTGCATAGTCTCCATGTCGGAAAGCTCCTTAATATTCACCGGAACTTCATCCAATCCCAGCATTCTTGCCGCACGCCATCTTCGCTCCCCGGCAACAATCTGATAACCGCCGGTGCTAAGCGGCCTTACAAGAATTGGCTGAAGCATTCCATGCTCTTGAATTGAATCAGCGAGGGCAGATATTGCCTCGTCGCTGAAATTCTTTCTTGGCTGGCTTCTGTTCGGCTCTATCTCCGAAATACGCAGTGTTTTTTTCACCTGAATCTCGCTGGTATTATCATTAAACAAAGAATCAAGTCCGTTTCCTAAACCGCCTTTACTCATATATTTTCTCCCTCCGGTTAATTATGACTTTTTAAATGTGAAGATTCCTCTTCTCTTCTTCTGCGGAAGCTCCATCGCTTCGCCTAAAAGCTCGTGACAAAGAAGTTCATAGGATTCAGCTCCCTTTGAGCTTTTATCATAGTACATGACCGGCTTTCCGTGGCTTGGTGCTTCGGAAATACGCACATTTCTTGGGATTTTCGTCTTAAATACCTTGTTCGGGAAATATTTTTCCACTTCAGAAACAACATCATTTGCTACATTAAGACGTCCGTCAAACATTGTAAACAAAATTCCCTCAAAATCTATAGAGGGGTTGTAATTACTTTTTACAATTTTAACAGTATTAACAAGCTGTGAAAGTCCCTCCAAAGCGTAAAATTCTGCAAGCATGGGGACAAGAACCGTATCGCATGCAACAAGACTGTTAATAGTAATTGTTCCAAGAGCGGGGGGACAGTCGATTAAAATATAGTCATAGTCAAGCTTGCATGTAAGAATCTGCATTTTCAGACGGTTTACCCTGTTTTCATAGTTCACAAGCTCAACTTCACAGCCGGCAAGGTCTTCTGTTGCTGGAATTATAGACACATTTTTGAAGTCAGTATGGATAATGGCGTCTTGAATGCGGGTTTTTCCAGTTATTACATCGTAGGTTGTAGCATTCACGGATTTTTTCTTTATTCCAAAGCCTGTAGTTGTATTTCCCTGCGGATCAGAATCTATGCAGAGCACCCTGTAATCTCTGGAGCCAAGATATGCGGCAACATTTACAACAGTTGTAGATTTTCCCACTCCGCCTTTCTGATTCGCCACGGCAATTATTTTTCCCATGAAATCTTCCTTTCGTACATTATAATTCTATTATACCACGTTTATAAGAAATTGTAAATAAAAAAGTGAGAAAAATAATATTTTTTTTATTTCAAAACTTTGCCATGGGCGGAAGTAATGCTTTGACAAAAATAAAGACTAAACGTCCAGTTCTGAACATCGACATAGGATTATAAAAAATGTTTCACATGAAACAAAATTAGTGTTTCACGTGAAACATTAGACCTCCTCATAAACTAAAGAATGCTAAATGATACAGTTTTTTTATTTCCGAGAAAGTCTATTAAAAAATTAGTTAGACTTTTTCTGAATTGGTATTCTTACTCTGTACTCGATATAATCCTCATTTTGAATTTTTCTTGAGTCAGCCGAAATTCCGGCTGCCTGCATTGTCTCAACTGCCTTATTAATAGTGTTAACAAACATTTTCACATTCTGAAATACCTTAGATCTTTTTTTATAGCTTGCCCTCTCCTTTTGAAGTCCAATAAAATCTTCAATAAGGTGCTCCGATTTTTCTACATTTAAATTATGCTTAATGATCTTATCAAGTACCGTCAGCCTTTCTTCCGGACTTGCAAGCTTTAACAGTGCCCTTGCATGACGTTCTGTAAGATTAAATTTCATAATAAGATTTCGCTCATCCGGAGTAATTCTGAGCAGACGCAGCTTATTAGCAATTGTACTCTGAGCCTTTCCCAGTTTTGCAGCGGCATCCTCTTGCGTCATTCCGTAGTATGTAATCAATTTTTCAATTGCAACAGCCTCCTCAAAAAACGAAAGATCCTGACGCTGAATATTTTCAACCAATGCAAGTATGGCTGAATTTCTGTCGCTGATTTCATGAACAATACATGGAACTACAGAAAATCCGCAGAGTTTTGCTGCTCGAAGACGCCTTTCTCCGGAAATAAGCTCAAATTTATCGCCTAATCTGCGAACTGAAAGAGGCTGTAAAATGCCGTTCTGTGAAATTGATTCAGCAAGCGCAGTTATCTCATTCTCCGGAAATGATTTTCTCGGCTGATGCGGATTAGGTAAAATCAATTTTATATCCACTTCTATAACTTTATTAATTGACTTTTCTTTTGTAAAATTTAAAAAACCTGCCATTTTTTCTACCTCGGATAATGATACTCGGGTTATCCCTGTAAATATATTTTAACATCTTTGGGAAATAATTACCACACAAAAAAATCGACAGCTATCTACAAACTGTCGATTGATCACTTATATTAATGCAGAATTACAATGGTTTCTTTTTTATCTGACTGCTGCTGCGAGGATATTTTGTCGGAGTCTGCGATATTTTTTTAATTTGTATTATTTTGCGTTCCTCATTTTCAAGCTTATAATTTGTTTCACATGAAACAATACCGCCAAGAACTTTGATCGCGCCTTGTGCCTTTAAAAGATCCTCGTTCGGACCCTTCATTGCAATAAATCTGCCTCCAGTCCGCACAAAAGGCATACACAGCTCACTAAGAACAGATAAATTTGCAACGGCTCTTGCGCAGGAAATATCAAATTGTTCCCTAAATTCTTTCCTTTTTGAAAAATCCTCGGCTCTTCCATGAATAAACTCTGCATCAATTTCCAATTTATCACAAAGCTTTCTAAGAAATTCAATACGCTTATTAAGACTGTCAAGAAGCGTAATTTTTAAAGACGGAATAAAAATTTTCAGCGGAACAGAGGGAAATCCGGCGCCGGTTCCGACATCAATAAGCGCAGATTCAGATATATCAGCATATTTTACAATTAAAATACTGTCGATAAAATGTTTATAAAGTATATCCGTCGGATCGGTAATAGCGGTAAGATTTACATAATTATTATATTCAATCAAAAAATTACAATAGATTGACAGCTTATTATAAACACTCTCTTTCAAATCAAGACCATATTTATTAAATTCAGCATTGCAGAAATCATAATCAGGAAACATTTGCATCGCCCTTTCTGTGTTCAAGCCAGACTGTCAGCAGAGAAATATCCGCTGGTGAAACCCCCGAAATTCTTGATGCCTGACCAATAGATACCGGCTGTACTTTATTCAGTTTTTCCGCTGCTTCCAGCCTTAATCCATAGACCAAACTATAATCGGTACCAACCGGCAGCTTTTTATTTTCAAGCTTTCGAATATTATTAATCTGCGCAAGCTGCTTTGAAATATACCCCTCATACTTTATCTGAAGCTCAACCTGTTCACGAATATCAGCCGGCAATTCCGGTCTGTCAGTATCGAAAGGATTAAGCATATCATATCCAAGCTGTGGTCTGCGAATAAGGTCTGCAAGCTTACATCCGGATGAAATTGGAGCGGTCAGCCTTTCTTCAAGAAAAGCGTTCAACTTTGCCGAAGGCGCAATATTTAGGTTTGAAACACGCTTTAATTCAAAAGCTGTCAGTTCTATTTTCCGGAGCAGTCTCTCGTATCTTTTTGTGGAAATAAGCCCAATTTTATAACCTATAGGAGTAAGTCTCTGATCTGCATTATCCTGCCTGAGAATCAAGCGGTATTCGCTTCGTGATGTCATCATTCTATATGGATCAGAACATCCCTTTGTTACAAGATCGTCAATAAGAGTTCCTATATACGAACTTGCGCGATCAAGTATCATAGGCTCTTTTCCGCGGATTTTCAGTGCCGCATTGACTCCGGCAACAAGCCCCTGCGCAGCAGCCTCCTCATATCCAGAGCTTCCGTTAAATTGTCCGGCGCCGTAAAGTCCGCCTATTCTTTTAAATTCAAGTGTGGGAAGAAGCTGAATCGGATCACAGCAGTCATACTCAATAGCATAAGCAGGGCGCATTATTTCTACGTCCTCAAGTCCCTCTATGGTTTGGAGAAACGAGAGCTGAACATCCTCAGGCAAAGATGACGACATTCCCTGTAAATAGTATTCCTCAGTAGTCAGTCCCATAGGCTCTACAAAAAGCTGATGTCTGGGCTTATCGGAAAAACGAACGATTTTGTCCTCTATTGACGGACAGTAACGCGGACCCACTCCCTCTATCCGTCCTGAATACAAAGGCGATCTTGACAGATTTGAGAGTATCACCTCGTGGGTATTACTATTTGTATAAGTTACATAACAGCTAACCTTATTTTCAAGACCGTCAGTCAGTGTATCAAATGAAAAGGGAACTATATTTTCATCACCGTCCTGCCTCTCCATTATATCAAAATTAATACTTCGTTTGTTCACACGGCATGGAGTTCCGGTCTTAAATCTCCTTAGTTCAACGCCTTTTTCTTTCAGACTTGCAGAAAGATACCTGCTTGGAAGTGATGAATCAGGACCGCTTTCATATGAAACTTCACCTATATGAATTTTTCCTTTCAGATAAGTACCGGTTGCAATTATCACAGCCTTTACGGAATACTCTGCACCAAGGGACGTTCTCACACCCTTGATACATCCGTCTTCAACAATAATATCCGATATTTCTGCCTGCTTAATGTAAAGATTTTTCTGCTTTTCGCAAACATTTTTCATATAATCATGATATTTGGTTCTGTCTGCCTGAACTCTTAAGCTATGAACAGCCGGACCTTTACCTTTGTTAAGCATACGGCTCTGAATAAAACACTTATCCGCCGCTTTGCCCATTTCTCCGCCGAGAGCGTCAATTTCACGGACAAGATGACCTTTGGCAGTGCCTCCTATTGAAGGATTACAGGGCATGTTCGCAATCTGGTCAAGCGAGATTGTAAACATAACTGTTTTGCAGCCAAGGCGCGCGGATGCAAGAGCCGCTTCTACACCTGCATGACCTGCGCCAACTACGGCAACGTCAAAATCTCCCATTTTATAATTCAATGCAATCACTCATTTCATTGTTTCACATAAAACACTATTTTCCAACACAGAATCTTGAAAAAACATTATCTACAACTGCATTGGTGATTCTTTCTCCGGTAAGTTCAAGAAGATGCTGCTCCGCTTCATCAATAATTATATTTACAGCGTCCAGTAATTCACCTGATCTCAGTGCAGAAATAGAATTATCAACACATTCCAAAGCACATTCTATGCATCTTTTCTGTCTCTCATTTGCAGCGCATACTGAGTTTACAGAAGCATCGCTAATTGAAAAAATATTCTCAATTTCTGATTTAAGCTTTTCAGTTCCCTCATTTTCTTTGGCAGACAAATATACTATATGTATAAAATAAGACTTAAGAAAGTTATCATTAATAACACATTTCACATCTGTTTTATTGATTACAACAACGCAGTTCATATCCTTGATCTTTTTAATAAGATTAAAATCGTCCTCTGTAAGCGGACAGCTTCCGTCAAAAACAGCAATTACAAGTTCTGCAGACTGTGCTGTTTTTACGGCAATATCAATTCCGATCCCTTCTATAAGATCATCTGTGCTGTGAATTCCAGCGGTATCCGACAGCCTTAAAACAATATCTCCAAGGCGAACCGTTTCTTCAATAACGTCGCGGGTAGTGCCGGCAATATCGGTAACAATACTTCTCTCACATCCGCTGAGACAGTTAAAAAGAGTGGATTTTCCTACATTTGGTCTGCCCACAATTGCTGTAGATATTCCCTCCCGGAGCATTCTGCCGCAGTCGTAATTTTCCACTAAAGACGAGAGCCGATTTCTTACATCCGTAAGTTCTCTGATAAGATTATCAGGATCAACGGCAGGAATATCTTCCTCAGGATAGTCTGCCCAGGCAGCCAGATCGCCCAAAATCTTTATCAGAATATCAGAACACTTTTTTGCTCTGCGGAAAACGGCTCCCTCACGAAGATTTTCCGCTATTTTTAATTCTCTTTCACCCTTCGCAGAAATGATTTCCATAACGGCTTCCGCCTGAGTAAGATCGAGCTTTCCGTTCAGAAACGCCCTTTTTGTAAATTCACCCGGCTGCGCAGGCTCAGCGCCGTTTTTAAGAATAGTTCTTAGAATTTTTCTTGTAACATAAATTCCGCCGTGACAAGAAAGTTCCGCCGTATTTTCACCGGTATAACTGTGCGGAGCGCGGAAAATCGTAAGAATGCAGTCGTCTATTCTTTCTCCTCCGTCATGAGCAATTCCGTAAGCGCATGTGTATCCATCCATTTCGGAAATCTTTTCTGAATTAAACGGCTTAAAAATCCTCTCTGCCACCTTTACGGCGTCCTCTCCTGAAATGCGGATAACTGCGATTCCGCCGGGAGCATCCGGAGTAGAAACAGCAGCAACAGTTGACATAATATCACTCCTATAAAAAAATAGGGGGAAAAATTCCCCCTCCGCCAATCAAACTATAGTAAACACCAAAAATATTTTGCTTTTACTATTATCGCTTACTATCTAATTAAAACTCAATTTTTCCGTAAAGACCGCCTTCAATGCTGTCCTCCGGTTTCGGTCTTTTATAATCCTTTTCAAAGCTTGTAGCCAAATTAACTGACTTTCTTTCCATTGTTACTTCTTTGTCACTGTTTCTTCTGTCATTTCTGCGGTCGTTTCTGCCGTTATCACGGTGTCCGCCGTCGCGTCTTTTATTGTTGTATCTGGGATTATTAGACGATACAATAATTTTTCTGTAAGGCTCCTCACCTACTGATCTTGAAGAAACTCCGTCTATCTTTGAAATAGCAGAATGAATAACTCTTCTCTCATAAGGATTCATCGGCTCAAGCGGCTGTGAACGGCCTGTTCTGAGCACCGATTTAGCCACCTTTGCAGCAAGCTGCTCAAGAGTATCTCTTCTCTTACTGCGATAGCCGAGACAATCTATAGTAATTCTGTAATAGTCCTTATCTCCCTTATTTGCAATAATAGAGCAGAGATACTGAATAGCGTCAAGAGTTTCACCTCTTCTACCTATAACAGTACCGTTATTGCTGCTCTCAATATTTACAACAGCACCTGTTTCATTCTGATATACGGCATATGTAACCTCAATGCCCATTGCGCCGAGAATACTGGAAATATAATCCTTAGCCAGCTTTACTTTCGGATGAATCAGAGCCTCGTCCTCAATAAGGGTAAAGCTGTCCAGAGAGAAAAAATCCTCATCAATTGAAGAAACTGCTCTTTCCGGCTTTTTCTCAGGAACGTTCTTAACCGCGCTTACGACTGCGGCAGGTACGCTTTCCTTATTCAAAGGCTCGTCGTTTACAGCTTTACTAACTGGAGCTTCCTCAATTTTAGGCTCATGCGCAACTGTTTTCGGAACTTCCTTATTAACGAAAACTTCTGTTTTCTTTGCGGCCGGCTTCGTCTGAACCTTTGACGCTGACGCAGCAGCCATTACTTCTGGATCATATACCGCTTTAAGAATAGCCTCCCGTTTTCCAAATCCGAAAACGCCTCTTTTTCCTTCTTCAAGAACCTCAAATTTTACAAATTTTATATTACCGCCGAACCTCTTTGCCGCATTTTCCTTAGCTTCTTCAAGCGTGGCTGCCTTAAATACTTCAGTCATATTAACAACTCCTTTAAATTAATCTTCATTATTGTCGTTTTCATCATAAAGGTCGCCGTATTTTTCAGCCATGCGTCTGCGTGCTTCCTTTATTTTATCTCTGTTGTACTTATTCATTTCAGAACGTGAAATCTTATCGCCGCTGTTCTTTTTCTGACCGCCGCTCTGCTGCTGATTCAAAAGCTCCTGCTGTTCCATCATTCTCTGCATAAACGTCTTTTTCTCAGGATGTTTTTCCGCATAGATACGCGCTTTTTCCTTTTCCCTCTCGTTTATGGCGGCTGTTCTTTCAGGCGTGAAATAATGATTAAGAGCAAAGGTGATAATAAATGAGAATAAAGCCGACCAGATCCAGTAGAAACCGATTCCGGCAGGAACTGAAAAAGCAAACCATACTGAAAGAATCGGGAAGAAATACATCATAAAAGTCATGCATCCTCCGCCCTGCATATCAGGATTTACTTTCTTCTGGTGCATCTGACTGTAAAAAGAGGAAAGCAGCTGGGCAAGTCCTGCAAGAAACGGAATACAGAAAAGAATTATTGCTTCGCTGTTCCATGTATCGGGATGCAGAGACGGAGTTTTTCCGAGATTCGCCCCGAAAAGCGTATATTTATCGGTAAATTCTGAAACCTTGCTGCTGAAATCTCCGAGACTAATGTAATCATCTGGATGCTTGGAAAGATGCGTCATAATATCCAGCTCGCACCTTAGATTCTTAATGGCAGTGCCCGCAATCTTGCATGCGTCGACTCTTATATCTTTGGCAAATCCCAGAATATGAGTTATAGGCTTATAAATAACGTCCAGCACTCCAAAAAGAAGAAACATCTGGATAAATGCAGGCAGACAGCTTCCCATAGGGTTTATCCCCTCTTCGACATAAAGCTTCTGCTGTTCTTCCTGAAGACGCTGCGGATTATTGGCATAGCTCTTTCTGAGCTTCTGCATTTTTGGATTTAGAAGCTGCATTCTTGCAGCGTTTTTCTGAGTTTTGTAATTTACAGGAAACAAAAGTACTTTTGTTATGACTGTAAAAAGAATAATTGCCACGGCATAGTTATTGCATAGCATATAAACAAACCGCATGAGGTATCCGAAAGGGACACCTATAATATCATAAAGTGCGTTCAAATCTCATCCCTCTTAATCGTTATTATGTGTTTCCCCGAATATATCGCTTTCCGGAAATTCAATATTTTTTGTCCGCAGGGTAAATTTTTCCGGAACATGGTCTATTCCCCCCAAAGACCAGGGATTGCAGCGGAGAATTCTCCAGCCCGAAAGCAGGAATCCCTTGAAAAAACCAAATCTCTGAAAAGCTGTAAGGGCATAGCTGCTGCATGTAGGATAATACTTGCATTTTGCCGGAAAAATCGGAGAAATAAATTTCCGGTAGAATTTTATCAGCAGAAGAGCTATATATTTCATATCATTTTCCGGCTGTAAGCTTTCGGTAAATTCCGTTTATTTCCCTGACGCCTGTCCTTTTCATATAATTGCAGAACTCCTGGGATTTCACGGTGCATATATGACTCCGCGCCACAATTACCAGGTCTATCCCCACGGGCAGATCTATCTCAGACTCCCTGTAAGCAAGGCGGATAAGTCTTTTTGCCCTGTTTCTGCATACGGCGTTGCCTACTTTTTTTCTGGCAGTGATTCCCAGCCTGTTATATGGCCTGCCGTTAGCTCTTACATATATTACCGAATATTTAGAAGCAAAATATCTTCCTCTTTTATAAAGACTGAGAAAGTCCCTGTTATCATTTAGAATTTCAGTATAAAGCATAAATTACACCGTAAAGAGCATACATACCTGCAAACTAACAAAAAAGACCACAAAATCAGGATTTTGTGGTCAGCGTCGTCAGTGGGTTAATCTTGCTCTGCCCTTAGATCTTCTACGAGCTAAAACCTTTCTGCCGTTCTTAGTAGCCATTCTCTTCATGAAGCCGTGCTCCTTCTTTCTGTGGAGCTTCTTAGGCTGATATGTTCTTTTCATATTCAGTTCCTCCTCTCTGCACAATATATCTGAAGAATGCATTTCTGCATTCAGACTGTTATATCCATACGGAACATAAGTATCCGCATTACACTAAATCATTATATATTAAAAAAAACAATATGTCAAGCAGTTTTTTAAATTTTTCAGAAAAAAATATATTTTCAGATTATTTACCAATATGATTTGAGGTTATCCTATATTTTTTTATGCATATTTCACGCTCTTACTTGCAAGCTCGTTAACTCCATTCGGATAGGTAAAACTTCTTTTGCATAGTCAATAATTTAAGAACCTGTCCACATAGAAATTGTGTGCGGGTTTTCGTGCATAATTTCTATGTGGGCAGGTTCTAAATTTTTTAATGTTTGCTTAACGCAGTTGAAAAGCCTGCGAATAAATAAAGTGAATTAGGCATGCCGCTGGTTTAACGCCGGAAAAGTTGACAAGCCCTGTGTTGAAACTTTTGAAAACTATGTTAAAAACATATCCGGAAATATTTTTCAACATATATTTTTTTGTTTTGTAAAGCCGTAAAGATGATTTTTTCACAATTCTGATGTGGAATCCACAAAGTTTTCAACAATATGTCAATTTAGGTGTGGAAACAGGGCTGATTTTCTAAAACTATGACAGTTAAAACCGCTTGCATTTTCAACATTAATATGTTATAATATTACTATAATTAATATAGAAGAGTATCGCTTTTTTACTCTAACATACATAAATCACGGAGGTTCAACATGAATTCATTTGAGGAAGTTTTCGAGAATGTAAAAAAATACTGCCTTGAAAACGAAAAAATACCGGAAATCGGAATTACAACATGGATCGACCAGATGAAGCCAGAAAACTTCAATGGCACCGACGCAGTTTTTAGTATACAGACAGACTTTCAGAAAAATATAGTTATTACAAAATACGGCGACATTCTGAAAGAAGCTTTCTATAACGTGCTTGGCTTTAATACGAATATAGTCATAAACGTTGATTCAGACGAACCGGAAAGAATCAAAGTTCCGACGGATGCAGAGCTGGACCAGAAGCACGCAGAACTGGAAAAATCTTATAAATTTGCAAATTACGACTATACATTTGACACTTTTATAGAAGGACGGTCAAACGAATTTGCTCTGGCGTGCAGCAAATCAGTGGCGAAAAACTGCGGTGAAAAGGCCGTCCCGGACTATAATCCCCTGTTTATATACGGTCCGTCCGGAATGGGCAAAACTCACCTTATTACTGCTATCGCCAACGAAGTAAGAAGAAATCATCCTCAATTCAACATTGTGTACGTTACCAGCGAAACCTTCGGCGGAGATCTTATCAACGCCATTAACAAAAGCATGATGTCGGATTTCCACGATAAGTACAGAAATGCCGATATACTGCTTATCGACGACGTTCAGTTCTTTGCTGAAAAGGAGCGTATGCAGGAAGAATTTTTCCATACCTTCTATAAGCTTCATCAGGAGGGCAGGCAAATCGTCATCACCTCCGATAAACCTCCGAAAGAGCTTATCACACTTGAAGAACGTCTTAGAACAAGATTTGAGGGCGGTCTTATCGCTGATATTTCCGCTCCGGATTATGAAACAAGACTTGCAATTATCAACAGAAAATCAGAACTTCTGGAGCTTAAAATGCCGGGCGAAGTTGCCGAATTCATGGCAAACCGGCTGAAATCCAATATTCGTCAGCTGGAAGGCGCCGTTGTCCGCCTAAAAGCGCTTAATCATTTTGCCGGCAGTCCGATCACAATTTCTATGGCTCAAAGCGTTATTCGTGACGTTCTCACCGACGAACAGCCTATCCCGATCACCGTTGAGAAGATAATTTCCGAAGTATCCACGGTTTACGGCGTTTCTCCGGACGATATACGCTCCAACAAGCGTTCCGCCCAGATTTCAATTGCACGAAAGGTAGCCATTTATGTGGTTCGCGAAGTAACGCAGATGCCTCTTGCCTCGATCGGCACGGAATTTGGCGGAAGAGACCATTCCACTATAGTATATTCCGTAACAAGCGTTACCGACGCAATGGCGAAAGATTCCACCCTGCGCACCCTTGTTGAGGATATCATAAAAAATATTCGCGATAAAAGTAAAGTCTGACCGGCAGCACGCCGGTGGAGTTGAAAAGTTTAAAAATGATATGATTCAACCAAGTTTTCAACAGCGTGTGGAAAAGCCGGTGGAATTCTTAAAATCAGCTTGTCCGCTGATTTATCGCATAAAACTGCGGACAAGCACGACGGAAAAAAATGTCTGTTCAACAGTTTTAAGTTTTCAACAATCAACAGATTTTTGAAAGTTGAAAGTCGGAAATAGCCGATTAAACAGATTTGTCCACAATTTTTCCAATTCAACTCCACAGACTTCAACCTTTTCAACAGAGAAAAAGGCAGATGATGATTAATCCACATTTGTCCAAAATTTCACAACAGCCTTTTGTGGATGAATTTAAGGCTTGATACAGGCAAAAACAGCCTATTCAAACTTTTCCACCGCCCCAACAACAACAACAATTATATTTATATTATCTTTACTTAATTTTAATTATGATATGCTTTGCTTATCTTAGCTTATCATAATTAATACAAAGCGGATAAAACCGGCGTTTCTCTGTCTGTCAGTGGAGGACAGGGCTTATACTAAACGTTATATATCTTTTCACTTAAAATACGGAGGTCAAAAATGAAATTTACCTGCAATAAATCAGAACTCAGCGAAGCTATCGGAAACGTTTCAAGAGCTGTTTCTCAGAAATCTACCATACCTGCGCTTGAAGGAATAAAAGTTAAAATTACGGACGGAAAGCTGGAACTTACCGCCTACAATCTCGAAATGGGCATCCGCACATCTATAAACGCCAATACGGAGGGAGAGGGTGAATTCGTGGTAAGTACCAGACTGTTCAGCGAGTTCACAAGACGTATGTCCGGAGATGTGATAAGTTTCGATATTGATGAAAATCTCATTATAAATATTTCATGCAGCGCAACGGAATGCAGCATTTCCGCAATGTCGGCGGAGGAATATCCGGAACTTCCCGTTGTTGATTCCCAGAGGAGCTTTACAATAAAGCAGTCGGTTCTCCGCTCCATGATAAATCAGACCAGCTATGCTGCGTCTACAAATGAGAGCAAACCGGTCATGACAGGCGAGCTTTTTGATATTGAGGACGGAAATTTCAATATGGTTGCTATCGACGGATTCCGTCTGGCTATCCGCTGTGAAAAATCCGGATGTCAGGAAAAATATCACTTTGTAGTTCCCAAAAAAGCTCTTACCGAGGTATCTACTCTTATAAAGGACGACAGCGACAAGGACTGCGTAATATGCACAAACGACCGTCACATTATTTTTGAGATAGATAATGTTATCGTAATCTCCCGTCTCCTTGAGGGAGCATTTCATAATTACAGGCTTAGTATTCCTACAGGATATAAGACAGAGGTCATTATCAGCAAAAGAGATTTTTCAACTTGTCTGGAACGCTGTTCTCTGCTTCTTGACGAGAAAAACAAATCGCCTATCCGCTGTGAGATAGGAAACGGAGCGGTAAAAATAAGCTGCCGCACGGGCATAGGCAGGATCAGCGACTCCATACCTGCTGATATTTCCGGGGAAACGGTAACAATAGGCTTTAACAATAAGCTTATACTGGAAGCCCTCAGGGCTGCCGAGGGAGATAAGCTGAAGATACGCTTTAACGGAGCTATGAAGGTTATTGAAATACTTCCAATGGACGGAGAAAGCTATATCTATCTTGTAATGCCGATTCAGCTTAAAAATTGACCGGGAGATGATCTTTAATGAATAAAGTTAAGATAAATACTGAATTTATAAAGCTTGACGCGCTTCTCAAATATGCGTCCCTTGTCGGATCGGGAGGAGAGGCAAAGACTCTTATACAGGACGGTCAGGTTCTGGTGAACGGTGAGGTATGCACAATGAGAGGAAAAAAGATTCGCCCCGGCGATAAAGTTTCTCTCGGCATAAAAGAGGTAACTGTAGAGTGATAGTCACCTATGCGGAGATCGACGGATTTAAAAATCTTTCCGGCGTCTCCTTTGCCCCCGACCTGAAATACAATATTATTGCAGGTCCAAACGCTCAGGGAAAAACCAATCTTTTAGAGGCAATGTGGATTCTATCCGGCTGCCGCAGCTTCCGCGGATCAAAGGAAAAGGACTATATCACTATCGGCGGAAACCGGATGTCCTCAAAAATAAAAATACACGACGGCGTAAGAGAGCAAAAGATCAGCATTGAAATGACCAGAAATGCCGCGTCTCCGAAGCAGATCGTCCTTAACGGCGTGAAGCAGAAAGGCACAAGGGCGCTTTTTGACGTTTTTAAGTGCATAGCCTTTATTCCCGACGACGCGGATATTATAAAAGGCTCTCCCGAAAGACGACGCACCTTTATTGATATGGCGGCGTCTCAGCTTAATCCCCTATTCGTAGTGCATATCAATAAGCATCATGCGGTCATGAATCAGCGCAACGCCCTTTTAAAGGAGATTATGCAGGGAAATGCCAAGGAGGATGTACTGGAGATATGGGACAGACAGGCGGCTCATGAGGGAACGCTCATCTCCTATATGAGGAATGAATATATCGCTAAGATAAATGAAATATGCGGACGTCTCTACCGGACGATTTCCGGCGGAAGCGAGGAAATGGAGCTTGAATATAAGTCGAGCGTTTTCCGTGCCTGGGATTTTGAGAATCCCTGCGATGAGACAGCTTATGAACAATATTACAAAAAACTGCGTGAATCGGCGGAATATGACATCCGTACCGGCACTACTCATACCGGAGTGAACCGGGATGAGATCCTGATAAAAATAAACGGTCTCAGCGCCAGGGATTTCGGCTCTCAGGGACAGATAAAAAGCGCGGCTCTTGTAATGAAGCTTGCACAGGCGGAGATATATAAGAAAAGATCGAAGGATTCGCCTGTGGTCTTTCTTGATGACGTTATGGGAGAGCTTGACGAAAGCCGCCAGAGATTTGTCTTTGATATAATTAGGGATATGCAGGTTTTTCTGACAACTCCGAACGAAAGTGCGCTTCTTCCTGAAATAAAAGGAAAAATACTGCGGATAAGCGGAGGAAGGATTACGGATGTATCTTCACATTGGGAATAATTTTTCAGTTTGTATGCAGGATGTGATAGGGATCTTCGATATTGAGAATACAACTGTTGAAAAGTACGCCAAGCTGCTGCTTGATAGGGCGGCAAGGGAAAAACGCTGTGTTTATATAGGCAGCGAAATGCCGAAGAGCTTTGTTATCACTGTGAGAAAAGGCATTGAAAAAGTATATATATCCCCTCTTTCGGCGTCTGCCCTGAGAATGAGGATTAACAGGGGGGATTTTCTTGATTAAGGGTCACGGAAAAAATGCGGATATAAATATTATGCTTATTATCAATATAAATTATCCTGAACAGATAAAATGACACATAAAACGGAAACGGAAAATATTCTGTTTCTGATACGGAGGTAAACCAATGAGTCAGCAGAATAACAATTATGACGAAAACGACATACAAGTCTTAGAGGGACTGGAGGCTGTCAGGAAAAGACCGGGAATGTATATCGGCTCTACAGGTCCCGGAGGTCTGCATCACCTTGTCTACGAGATCGTGGACAACTCTATCGACGAGGCTCTGGCAGGCTTCTGTACGGAGATAAATGTAGAGATTCTGGAGGGAGATATCATCCGCGTATCAGACAACGGAAGAGGTATACCCGTGGGAATACACCCGAAAGAGGGAATTTCCGCAGCCACCGTGGTATATACTATTCTCCATGCCGGAGGAAAGTTCGGCGGCGGCGGATATAAGGTATCGGGAGGTCTTCACGGCGTGGGAGCGTCCGTTGTAAACGCCCTTTCGGAGTGGCTGGAGCTTACTGTAAAGGACGGAGAACACGTCTGGTTTCAGCGATTCGAGCGCGGAAATTATTCAGAGCAGCTGAAAGAAATAGGAAAGACTTCTGAAACCGGAACAAGCGTTATGTTTAAAGCGGACGGCGAGATATTCGAGAGCACCGTTTACGATTATGAGATACTGATGAAAAGACTTCGTGAACAGGCTTTTCTTAATGCCGGCATAAAAATCGTGTTCACGGATAAGCGTGATCCTGACAGCATTCAGAGCGAAACTCTCCACTATGAGGGAGGAATCCGTCAGTTTGTGGAATATCTTAACCTCAACAGAGGAAAGCCTATCAGCGGCGAAGTTATCTATGTATCCGGCAGACAGGACGATTCGTTTGCGGAGATCGCTTTGCAATACAACGATACCTACAATGAAACGGTGCTTTCCTTTGCAAACAATATTCATACCAAGGACGGAGGAACTCATGAGGTTGGATTCAAGACCGCTCTCACAAGAGTAATAAACGATTACGGCAAAAAAATGGGACTTCTCAAGGATAAGGAAAAGCTTGCCGGCGATGATGTTCGTGAGGGACTAACTGCTGTGATTTCCGTTAAGCTGACGGAGTGCGAATTTGAGGGGCAGACAAAGGGACGTCTGGGAAACCCGGAAGTGAAGCCTTTTATAGACAAGCTTGTGCAGGAGAAGCTAATGAACTTTCTGGAAGAAAATCCGGAAACTGCAAAGATGATTTTCGACAAGAGCGTATCTGCCCTGAAAGCCCGTGAAGCCGCTAAAAGGGCAAGGGAGGCGGAGCGCAAGAAAAACGCTTTCGGAAATGCTTCCATGCCTGAAAAGTTAGCGGACTGCTCCGAGCGGGATCCAAGATATACCGAAATATACATTGTCGAGGGAGATTCTGCCGGCGGCTCTGCCAAGCAGGGAAGAAACAGGGCGTATCAGGCTATCCTGTCTCTCTGGGGCAAGATGCTCAACGTAGAAAAGGCACGGATCGACAAAATATACGGAAACGATAAGCTTTCCCCTGTGGTAACGGCTCTGGGAACAGGTATCGGCGAGGATTTCGACATAGAAAAACTTCGTTACGGCAAGGTAATAATCATGGCCGATGCCGACGTTGACGGTATGCATATCAGAACGCTGCTGCTGACTTTCTTTTTCCGTTATATGCGTCCCCTTATATCCAACGGAAATGTGTATATAGCACAGCCTCCTCTCTTCAGGGTGGAGCGGAACAAGAAGATACGCTATGCATTTTCTGATGAGGAGAGAGACAAATATATCGCCGAGCTTTCCGAGGAGGGCAAGTATAAGGTCGAGGTTCAGCGGTACAAAGGTCTTGGAGAGATGGATCCCGATCAGCTCTGGGAAACAACCATGGATCCGGAGCACAGAACTATTGTAAGGATTTCAATGGAGGACGCCTTAAAGGCGGACGAAACATTCTCTATACTTATGGGCGATAACGTAGAGCCGAGAAGGCTGTTTATTGAAAAGAATGCTAAATTTGCCCAAAATCTTGATATTTAAACGGAGATAAAATGAAAGAAATATACAGACTGGAAAAGGAATATACCGTTTCTCCTGAGACTTTTGAAAAGGCATACAGAAGCTATCAGAGGAAATTTGTGTATCCGAAAAGCTATATTTTTATGGGACTTTTTCTGTTCCTTGCCGCAGATTTCATATATGCAGCGGTAAAGCAGCCCGATAATACCCTTGTTTATCTGCTTATCATGGTATGTCTGGCTTTTGCTTTCCGTGAATGGCACAATCCTAGGTTTGTGAGAAGGCGCCTTGTGGAAACGATGCGCGGTATGGGCGAGGTCGTTTATAAGATAAGCGTAGGAGACGGATTTATAGATATATCCACAGTTTCCGACGGATCTGCAGATGACGGCAGCGAGGATGACGATGAATATGAAGAATCCGGCGGATGTGAAGATGAAGATATAGACGGACTGCCGGAGAAAACCAGAATTAACACAGAAGAGGGCTTTAAAACCCTTGAATATGACGAATATTTTTTGCTGATGCAGGATAAAAAAATATTTTATATACTTCCGAAAACAGGCTTTTCTGAAGAGGAGCTTGAAATTATCAGAAAAATCTGAGCTGAAAAGGAGTAAAATACATTGCTTTATCAGGATAATTCTAAGGTCATAAATACCGAGCTTGTAGATGAAATGGAGAATTCCATGCTTCATTACGCAATGTCGGTAATTGTATCGAGGGCTTTGCCGGATGTAAGAGACGGACTGAAGCCGGTACACAGACGTATTCTGTATACCCTTCACGAAAACGGACTTACTCCCGAAAAGCCCTACAGAAAGTGTGCCGATACTGTCGGCGCAGTTCTGGGACGCTATCATCCCCACGGCGACGCGTCGGTATACGACGCTCTCGTTCGTTTGGCGCAGGATTTTTCTATGCGCTATCCTCTTATTGACGGTCACGGAAACTTCGGATCCATTGACGGCGACGGTCCTGCCGCTTACCGTTATACAGAGGCTAAAATGGAAAAGCTCACTCTGGATATGCTTACCGATATAAACAAGGATACCGTTGATTTTACATCAAACTACGACGATCGTCTCAAAGAACCGGTTGTTCTTCCGTCAAGATTCCCGAATCTTCTGGTGAACGGCTCTGTGGGAATTGCAGTAGGCATGGCTACAAATATTCCTCCCCATAATTTAGGGGAGGTCATAGACGCGCTGAAGCTTCTTATAGAGGATCCGGACTGTACCCTTGAACAGCTTATGGAGCATATGCAAGGTCCGGATTTCCCTACCGGCGGAATTATCATGGGTAAGGCTGGGATCCGTGCGGCTTACGGTACCGGAAAGGGAAAGATCACTCTCCGCAGCCGTACTCATTTTGAGGAAATAAAAGGCAGAAACTGCATAATTATTGACGAGATTCCTTATATGCTGAGAAAAGAGAGGCTTCTTAAAAGCATTAATCAGCTGGCAAGGGATAAAAAAATAGAGGGGCTTTACGATCTCCGTGATGAATCCGACAAGGACGGTATGAGAGTAGTAATAGAGCTGAAAAAGGACGCCATTCCGACTATCGTTCTGAATAAGCTTTTTGCTCTTACGCAGCTCCAGGATACGGTGGGTATAACCATGCTTGCTCTGGTAAACGGTGTGCCGAAGATACTGAAGCTTAAAGATATGCTTCGGTGCTATCTTGAATTTCAGGTTGATGTAATACAGCGCAGAACCCGTTTCGACCTGAAAAAGGCTCTTGAAAGGGCGCATCTTCTTCAGGGATTTGTGCTTGCCGCCGATTATATCGATGAGGTTATAGCAATTCTCCGTTCAAGCTCTACTATTGCAGAAGCCAAGGAGCGCATGATAGAGCGTTTCAAGAATATAGATATGTCGGCTCTTCTCGACCGGGCGCAGTATGATTTTACAGGACTTCATCTTGAACACCAGACCGGACTTTCACAGGAACAGGCAGAGGCTATCGTACAGATGCGTTTGGGACAGCTAACCGGACTTGAAAGACAGAAGATTACTGACGAGCTGTACGGTATTCTTACCAAAATATCTGACTATGAGGATATTCTTGCAGATATAAACCGTGTTTATGAGATAATTCTCAGCGATCTTGACGCGATACGCAGAAAATTCAGCGATAAGAGAAGAACGGATATTGAATCCGTAAGCGGAGAGGTTGACATCGAGGATCTTATTCCGGAGGAGGACTGTGTCGTTACTCTGACGAATAACGGATATATCAAGAGAATGCCTGTTACGGAATACAAGACGCAGAAGCGCGGCGGAAGAGGAATTACCGGAATGAAGCAGCGCGAGGAGGATTTTGTGGATGAGATGTTCATCTGCGGAACTCACGATAATATACTGTTTATTTCAAACAAGGGAATTATGTACAAGCTGAAATGCTATGAGATTCCCGATGGATCAAAGGCTTCAAGGGGATTTAATCTTATAAATCTCATTCCTCTTACCGAGGGTGAGAAGATAGCCGCAATGATTAAGACGACTGATTTCAGCGAGGATAAATACATCACAATAGTTACCAGAAACGGAAAGATCAAGAGGTCTAATTTATCTCTTTACAGGAATGTACGCAAGAACGGACTTATAGCTATAGGTCTTGACGACGGCGACGAGATAGCCGGCGTAAGAATGACAGACGGACGTCAATTGATATTCATTGCCACTCATAACGGTATGGCGATATGCATTGAGGAAGAAAAGGGACGGTCAATGTCGCGTTCGGCTCACGGCGTAAAGGCGATAAGACTGCGTGACGGCGATTATGTTGTGGGTATGGCAAAGGTCCGCGAGGGAGCTTCCCTGCTTACTGTTACCGAAAACGGCTACGGCAAGCGCACGGAGATCAGCAGTTACCGAATCCAGAACAGAGGCGGATACGGTCTGACCAATTATAAAGTCGACGATATACGCGGTCACGTCTGCGGAATCAAGATAGTTGACGAGGACGACGATATAATTCTTGTATCAAGCGACGGAATAATTATCAGGATTTTGGCAAGCGATATAAGAATTATGGGAAGAATAGCAAAGGGCGTCCGTGTTATGAGAGTCAGCGACGGTGCAAAGGTAGTGGCATTTACAAGAGCGGAGCATGACGATAATGCGGAAACCGAAAAAGTAGAGCAGCTTACAGAGGATCAGCTCAGAGAAGCAGAGGAAGAGGCAAAGCTTGAAGAGCAGAATGAAGTTATCATAGAAGCCGAGCCGGAAGATGAGGAATAAGAAATAATTGTGAGAAAAATTATACCTATAGTATTATTATCTGCCGCTGCATATGGAGTGACGGAAAATGCATTAATGCTGAAAACACGCCGTGAACAGATTGGTTCAGATATCCGCGTCGTGCATA
This sequence comes from uncultured Ruminococcus sp., assembly GCA_910579835.1. Lineage (GTDB taxonomy): Bacteria > Bacillota > Clostridia > Oscillospirales > Ruminococcaceae > Ruminococcus. The sequence continues at coordinate 11,457 of CAJTWQ010000004.1, read as the reverse complement.
TATCCGATCTGCACAAGAGAGTTTTCGGCAGAAATAACAATCGTCTCTGTGAAAGAGTGCGCCGTGAGAATCCGGATATTATAATGATAACAGGCGACCTTGTCACAAGGAATATGGAGGATTTCAGAATTACTGAAATAACTTTGGGAGAGCTTTGCAGGATTGCTCCGGTACTGATGATCGAGGGGAATCACGAGCAGAGTCTTCCGCCGGAAAAAAAGCGGGATTATTATGGAGTAATACGCAGAACCGGCGCTGTATTGCTGAAAAATACCCGTGCTGATATAAGTGTAGGAAGCAGAGAAATAAGTTTATACGGACTTTGCGAACCTTATACTGCATACAAGAAAAACGGGGGATACCGAGATCTTGACAACGTAACGGCGGACGATATGAACAGGTATCTGGGCAGATGTCCGGATAACGGCAGGGAGATATGGCTTATGGCTCATAACCCCCTTCATGGAAGAGCTTATGCACAATGGGGAGCGGATTATACGTTCAGCGGTCATGTTCACGGCGGTGCGATAAGGATTTTCGGACATGGCATATTATCTCCGGAACGCAGATTTTTTCCGAAATTTTCAAAAGGCGTTTATACTATTGGTAAAATGAAGCTTCTGGTATCGGCAGGACTTGGAAAGCTCAGAGTTTTTAATCCACCGGAGATAGTGACATATATAATATAAGCTCTAAAATCCCCGATTGATTATTCAGTCGGGGATTTTCAGAAAATATAAAATTATAATTTAGGGACATATTTTTTATGATAAAACAGCAAAAATAATGAGAAGAATTCCTCCTACCCATGAAAAGTCACGGTTAAGGGAGGATATTTTTTTCCCGGTTACACCGCCGAGAATAATTGCGGCAAAACCGAATAAAACTGCAAAGAGAGACGCAGCAGCAGGAGAAGTACCGGAGAGCCCGCAGCTTATACCGACAGCGGCAGAATCAAAGGAACTTGCAAGGGCAAGAGCGGCGGCCTCAGCGGCAGAAAGAATTTTTGAATTATCGAAATCTGCGGCGGTATCGTCAAGGTAAAGTTTAAGTACAATAGGACTTTTTCCCATTTTAAGAGAAAGCTCTCCTTTTTCCGAAAGACGTGCGCTCAAACTTCGGACAAGACTTTTTAAAATAGTCATAGCGCCTATAAAAGTCAGGATCCCGATACTAAGGGTGTGAAAAAGTCCGGACGGAACGAATTCCCGCAGCATGCCTGAAAAGCTCAGGGACAGCCACAGCACTCCTCCGCTGAGAATATTTATAATTGCAGCAGACAGGACAGGAATGCGTATGCCGCTGTTGCAGTATGCCGCAGCCGCCAGATATGTATCTATGCTGACAATAAAAGCAAGAAAAATCTCCTTTTCCACAGGGATCACCTCTGTTATATATTTAAGTGCCTTGCATATTTGCTCGCTTCGTTCGCTGCGTGCATATCGGCAAATAGTAAACGTCAATAAATTTGTCGTTTACTGTATAATATGATCCTATAATTTAATTTGTGCAGGCTGACGAATATGAAAATATGCCTGTCCGGTTAAAATATTACCGGATTGTCATTTTTTTATAACCTGCTGAATAATAATTTACAAGACGGTAAACAACTCTATTTGCTCTTAAAATATGCTCCGGAGAATATTTTTAACGTACGACAGCCTATAACAGACTGAAATAGTCAGAGCAAATTATACATATAGTTGTTTACAGTCTGACATATTTGTAACTAAAATGTAATTATTATTAATTTATATTTATAAATAGTTAATAAAATATAAGTTGTTAAGTTACAATTAGGACACAAAATATGTGATGTTTTGCACGAATCTGAGCAAAAAGTATATCCGTTTTTGGTTGTTAAATGGAAAAATGACCAAAACACTTGATATTTTTCGCCAGATATGGTATCATTTATACGTCCCTTAAAAGGGAATCACAATGCTTAATTTATTGAAAGGATGAGCTGATGAAAGAAGCTAAGCTTGCAGCAAGTGTCTTCGGCGTAATCACTGCTTGTTTAATAGGCGGCGGAGCCGTTGCTTATAATGCAGCGCCTCAGGTAAGTACAAGAGATAATTTTGAGATTGTAGAACCCGCTTGCAATGGAATGACACTCACTGCTGAAACTTCTGAAAAGAACAAAACCGCAATAACAGATCCCTCAAAGGAGAAAGCAAAAACAACAAAAGAAACAGCGTCTGATTTTTATAAGGATGCACTAAATTTAAAACTTTCCTATATCGCAACAACAGCGGAAACGGCAACAGCCGCTGCAACGGCTGCGGCAACATTTCAGTCTGTAACAGAGACTGACGCACAGAAATCAACAAATCAGCCGACAACAGCTTCGGCTACAGAATCGTTTACATATGAGCCGTCTACACAGGATAACAGTGAGTATCAGTGGACGCCGAATGAAACAACAACAACTAATGAAGTCTCCCAGGAAAATACGGTTGCCAGTGAGACAACAACTTATGAACCTGAAACAGAAGCTACCGATGAACCTGAAACGGAAGAACCAGCGGAAGAAACTTCCGAACCGGACACAGAGCCGGCAACAGAAGATACATTCACTGAAGTTCCCGGAAATACGGTTTCCGAGTTTCCGATTTCGGAAAGCGATTTTATTCTGCTCTGTAACGTTGTTGCACATGAGGCAGGATCGTATTGGATAGGCTCGTATGAAAAAGCTTACGTGGCGGAGGTTGTAATGAACAGAGTCTACAGCCCTCTCTATCCTAACACAGTTTACGGCGTTCTTACACAGCCGTATCAGTTCTCAGGAAGCAGCGCATATGTAAATCTCGGTACTTATTCGGGATATGTTACAGACGCTGTTAAAGAAGCGGTAAAACTTTATTTCACCGAGCCGGATTCCTTTACTCAAGGCTATCTCAGCTTCTATGGTGACGGAATAAGAAATTATTTCAGATAATTATGATACAAAATTCCCCAAGGCACAGCTTGGGGGATTTTTTGTTTTATATTACTCCACTAATTAAATCTTTCCGTAAATATTTGTCAATCAAATTTCTCTGCGTTTTCCTCCTCATCATACTGCAATATGCTTTTGTCGTTATCTTTAATAAATTTGATTTCTGACTACATCTTTTGGCAATGTTTAATTAGTAGATTAATATCAAAAAAGACCGCGGACGTCGTCAAGCGTCATATTTGGCTGGAGAGCAAGATTTATACTGAAAGCGATAAGCTGGGAGGCACGTTCTGTAAGACGGTCTATATCACGGGGAGTTACCATCATGTTCGGTAGTTCTCTGTCAGGATCATGACCTGTCAGGCTTCTGACAATGGTATGCATATCCACAACTGTAGGTACTCCTATGGCTATTACGGGTATTCCGAACAGTTTTTCCGACAGTTCTTTGCGGGCGTTTGAAACTCCGCTTCCGGGTGAAATTCCGGAATCCGAGATTTGTATGGTAGTACCCAGACGGCTTATATCGGAGCATGCAAGAGCGTCAATGACGATTATTCCTGTGGGATGAATCTGCTGAACTATGGCTCTGACCATTTCAGAGGTTTCTATGCCGGTCTGACCGAGAACTCCTCCTGCAAAGGCACATACCGGACGAAGCGAAGTCAGAAACTGTTCTTCCTCACTGTCTAGCTCGTCACGAAGATGCCGTGTAGCAAGAACCTTTGAAATAACCTGAGGGCCGAGGGCGTCGGGGGTTATGTCGTTGTTGCCCAGACCGGTCACGAGAATTTCTCCCTCCGGTATAAGATTTTCAAGCTCTGAGGCAAGCTCACGGATCATATCCTCATATTCATCGGAAAAACGGCTAAGGTTGGAGCCTTCAAGAGTGATGTATTTCCCCTTTCCTTTTCCGAGACTGTCGAGACAGCTGTCGTCGTCAATAATAATTTCAGTAATATCGAATGCTTTTCCGCGTATCTGACGGTGGACGCCTTTAGGCAGGGAACGGTCGGAAAAGCTTTCAACAGCAAGGTCTGTACGAATCATAGTTACCTCCTATTTGTATATATTGCAATAAATTAAGGAAAAAATCCTCAAAAAATTTCGGTATTTGCCTATTGAAAAAAAATAGAAAAAATGTTATAATAATTAATGTCTCAGTATGATAGGTGTGCGTTGCATCTGTCGGGAGCATATAGAACCCGTATGTGCTCTTAGTATCTGTAAAATGCGGAAAAGTATACATCCGCAGAGTTCAAGGAGGTGTAACGAAATGCCGAATATTAAATCTGCAAAGAAGAGAGTTAAGGTAAACAAGACAAAGGCTGCCGCTAACAAGGCAAGAAAGTCTAATCTCAAGACAATGCTCAAGAAAGCTGATGTTGCTGTTGCAGCAGGCGCTGCAAACAAGGAAGAAGCTATCAGAGTAGCTATCAAGAGAGTTGACCAGGCTTGTGCAAAGGGTCTTATGCATAAGAACGCAGCTGCAAGAAAGAAGTCTCAGCTTGCTAAGAAGCTCAATGCTGCCGGCTGATCTGTCTTTTAAAATACAGCAAAAATATTCCCCTGTGAGATTTTCACAGGGGATTTTTTTATTGAATGAGTCCTTTTTGTTTCATGATTCTTTTTATATGTTTCTTGGCGGCAATCGGTTCTTCAATAAAACAATAATATTTTTTTCCGTACATATCCAATACCTTCATCATGTTTCTCTTAACTGTAATATCATAAATATTATCGTATGTAAGACAAAAGCTTTTAACGCCGAATCCCCAGAAAGGACAGCATTTTCCGCTTATACAGTCATTGAAAATGCAAAGATGATTATTAATTATCTGTACGATTTTCAGTATGTATTCGACAGTATAAATTACGATGCTGATTATGAAAAAAACTCTGAGAAATTTCAGGATTTCAAGACACTCTTCTACAGTAAGACCGGAAACAGCCGATTGCACATGAGATTTGAATAAATAGTGTTCTAATTTGTCTATTTTTTCTGATATATACCAGATTGCAGCAATATTAACAGCAACGCTTATCAGCAGAAGAACTATTCTTGAAGTAAACGCCGAGGTGCTGTATTCATGACGCATTCCCGTAGACGGAGCTGAGGCATCCGGAAATGATGATCCGGAATTTTTCTTTGTTCCGCAGCGAGAGCAAAAAGCAGATTCTTCCTTTAGTTGATTTCCGCATTTTTCGCAGAATGGCATAATATCACGTCCTCTATGATTGATTTAGGATAATATGTCCATAATTATATTATAGGACATATTGTCCTATTTGTCAAGCATTTTTTTTACCTGATTTATAATTATAGTAAATAAGTTTACTGTGTTGCGAGGTGACGGAAATGTTTGTAAGAATAAGAAATCTTCGGGAGGACAGCGACAAGACTCAGAAGGAGGTGGCGGAGTATCTTTTCTGCGACCAGTCTCTTTATTCCAAGTACGAGCGTGGCCTGAGGGATGTTCCAGTGTCAATAATAATTAAGCTTGCTAAACTTTACGAGACAAGCACAGACTATATTCTCGGTCTGACCAACGAAAAAAGACCGTATTCATAATTACAGGAAAAATCAGAAAAATACAGTTATCTGCAAAATTTCTTATTGACATTTACTTATAAATGTTATATAATATAATTTGAAAGGTATCCTTTAAGGAGGTTAAAAATATGTTTTGTAATAAATGCGGAAAAAAGCTTAATGACAAGGCGAGATTCTGTACAGAGTGCGGAAATAAAGTTGAAAAGCCGGACGCAGAACCGATAACTCAGCCTGAAGAAATAAATCCTGCATTCGACGCCGGAGACGAAAAGACGGTGTATCTTCCGGAGGAAACTCCCGAACCTGCCGATAATGCCGGCGAACCGGCTTTCTTCGGCAATGCCCCCACCGAGCTGCTTCATGAAGAGGAATTTGTCGCCAAAAATATTCCGGATGAAGATCTGAGCGAGGAACCTCCGCAAACTGATATGGAATTTTTTGGAGATGAAGAAACTGTTCTCCTTAGTGAAGAACAAAGCGTTTTATCTGAAGAAAAGACTGTTTTGCTTAAAGAAGAAGAAACTCCGGTTCAGACTTCGGTATATCCTAAAAATCAGCAGTATTCAGGTATGGATCAGACGCCTGCCTATACGCCGTCTTTTGACGACGATACTAATACGCTGCCGATAAGCGAACCTGTTCAAGAGAACGACAGCGCATTTGGCAGACAGTCCTCCGCTGTTCAGCCGGGTCAGTTTAATCCCTATGACGCCGCGGCCTCTCAGTATCCGGCAGGACAGTATGCGCCGCCTGTACAGCCTTATATTCCGCCGCAGGAAGCTCCCGCCGCTCCCGTGAAGGTAGGCGGAGGCAGGATCTTCGGCGCTTCCGCAGTGGCTTTCTTTGCTATTGTGTTCCTGATTTTACTGAGCATTATTTCTGGTCTGAAATTAGGAGCGTCCGGCGGCGTTCTCAAAAAAAGGGTTGAGAAGATGGATCTCAATACGCTGCTTAACGCCCAGTTAGACGGTACAGAGCTTTCAGAGCAGTTCTATCATTCCTCAAATTTTGGTTATGCCGTTCACAACAATGCAGGTATTTCTGAATTTAAGGAATACATAAAGAAAACCAATCTTCTTGAATATGCCGGAGGCAAAATTGAAAAATATGCCGACTATATTCTTGATGGTAAGGGAAAAGATCCTTCTGTAAGCTCTGAGGATATTGCTTATGAATTTTTCGATGAAAACAATGACGCCGCAGATGAAGTTTTCGGCTTTGAACTGAAAATCAAAGAACTTGAACGTATTAAAAACAGTCTTGAAGAGGAGGACGTGGACAAGTCTCTTTCCGTTAAGGAATGGAATAAAAATGCCGGCATTGACGTTCAGAATATAAGCTATATAACGTCATTTATCACAATGGGAATTCTTTTTGCACTGGTTATGGTTCTTCTAATCTGGATCGTTATAATCGTGGATAAAAAGGGACGCCACATTATGGGATTCTTTGGAAATATACTCTTCATTTCAGGTCTGATAGTTTTCCTTTGCGGTCTTGGCATTACTGTTGGTTCTATGATTGCATTCTCGCTGACAGGCAGCGCTGTGTTCTATATTACATCCAACGTTCTCCTTGAATTTGGCATTCTTATGCTGATAATAGGATTCTCCGAGCTTGTTGTAGGATTTATATTCAAGAAGATCGGCAAAAAGCTGAAGAGAAAATACAAGCTTGCACAGCGTACTGCAATGCCCGTAAATCAGACCTCCATGCCTGTTCCGGCATATAATTGATATTATGTGCTGATAATAAAAAACTCCCTTGAATTTTCAAGGGAGATTTTTTAAAACATGTTCAATATCTCAGCGTGCGGAGATATTGAACATGTTCTTAAAGCAATTTCTGTGAATTTTTAATTTCCGTAACTCTGAGTCTGAGTCATGTGACAGAATTTGATGATCTCTTCCGTCGTGGGAATATTTCCCTCGCATGGTATATTCTTTGCAAAATCTGTCGGGTTTTCAAATGCTTTGGCGATAGCTTTATTTATCTCTGCTTCCGCTTCTTCAGCGCTGATCCCGTGCTTCTTTGCAACCGTTTTATAAATTTCTTTAATTCGCATAAAATAGTCTCCTTAAATAATATTCTGTAATAATAATACATGTTTTATTGATAAAAAGCAATATCTTAGTAATATAAAGTGTATCAATTTCTTAAAGTTTGTTAAACTTATATAAGAAAGAGGTGCATTGAAATGTCAAAATCTATAAAAATAGCAAAAGAGAATGAATTTAAATACATTCAATTAGGGCTGAACATTTCATATTATCGAAAATTACAGGGGTATACGCAGGAAGAACTGGCAGAGCTTGCCGGGATAAGCAGATCGCATATCAGCGCGATCGAAGCTCCCAATATAATTCATACTCTGTCGATTGAAGCGTTATTTAATATTGCCGCCGCTCTTGGCATAGAGCCGTATAAGCTGCTTGAATTCCGTGAATAAGTCATTTTTGATTGATTTTCCTGAAAAAATTTCTAATTTGCTTGCATTTTCTTAGATTATGTGTTATTATATAAGATAAGAAATTGTGCCGGAATCTGTTTTTCGGATCGGTAAATTTAATAACGTACATTTATTGTGTACGGGTTGGGAGTTTAAAATGCCAAAAAGACAGGATATTAATAAAATTATGATTATCGGCTCAGGCCCTATTATTATCGGTCAGGCCTGCGAATTCGACTATTCCGGCACACAGGCGTGCAAGGCTTTGCGTAAGCTGGGATATGAAATTGTTCTTGTGAATTCAAATCCCGCAACTATAATGACAGACCCTGACGTTGCTGATATAACCTATATCGAACCCCTTAATCTTGCAAGACTTACACAGATAATTGAAAAGGAGCGTCCGGACGCTCTTCTTCCGAACCTCGGCGGACAGTCCGGACTTAATCTCTGCTCAGAGCTGGATAAGGCAGGAGTCCTTAAAGAGTATAATGTACAGGTGATCGGAGTTCAGGTTGACGCTATCGAGCGCGGCGAGGACCGTATAGAATTTAAGAACGCTATGGCAGAGCTGGGTATCGGAATGCCCCGTTCTCAGGTGGCTTATACCGTTGACGAGGCTGTAGGTATTGCCGAGCAGCTTAAATATCCCGTTGTTCTCCGTCCTGCCTACACTATGGGAGGCGCAGGCGGCGGAATGGTCTACAATGTGGATGAGCTTAAAGTGGTATGCGCAAGAGGATTACAGGCTTCTCTCGTTCATCAGGTTCTTGTCGAGGAGTGTATTTTCGGCTGGGAAGAGCTTGAGCTTGAAGTGGTAAGAGACGCTGAAAACAACAAGATTACCGTCTGCTTTATCGAAAATATTGACCCTATCGGCGTTCACACCGGAGATTCTTTCTGCTCCGCACCTATGCTGACCATTCCTGAGGACGTTCAGAAAGAGCTTCAGGATATGTCCTACAGGATCATTGAATCTATTAACGTTATCGGCGGATGCAACTGCCAGTTCGCCCGTGATCCCGAATCGGGACGCATTGTCGTTATTGAAATAAACCCCAGAACATCGCGTTCTTCCGCTCTTGCTTCAAAGGCGACCGGATTTCCTATCGCTCTTGTATCGGCTATGCTTGCCTGCGGTCTTACTCTTAAGGATATTCCCTGCGGCAAGTACGGCACTCTTGATAAATACTACCCCGACGGCGACTATGTTGTTATTAAGTTTGCACGCTGGGCATTTGAGAAGTTCAAAGGCTCCGAGGATAAGCTCGGCACGCAGATGAAAGCTGTGGGCGAGGTAATGAGCATCGGAAAGACCTACAAGGAGGCGTTCCAGAAAGCAATACGCAGCCTTGAAACGGGACGCTATGGTCTTGGATTTGCCAACGATATGAGCAAGGACGAGCTTTTGAATAAGCTCCGCTATCCTACCAGCAGCAGACAGTTCATTATATACGAGGCTCTCAGAAAGGGCGCGTCTGTTGATGAGATCTTTGAGCTGACAAAGATAAAGCATTGGTTCTTAGAGCAGATGAAAGAGCTTGTGGAGGAAGAGGAAAAGCTTATCGCCATGAAAGGCGCAGTTCCCGGAAAAGACGTTCTCAGGCAGGCTAAGCTTGACGGATTCTCCGACCGTTATCTCAGCGGACTTCTTGAAGTTACCGAGGAAGAGATTCGTAACGCACGCATAGGCTTCGGCATTAAAGAGGCATGGGAGGGCGTTCATGTAAGCGGAACAGAAAACGCCGCCTACTATTATTCCACCTATCATCTTAACGAGGATAAAAGTCCTGTAAATACGGGTAAGCCGAAAATCATGATTCTCGGCGGCGGTCCAAACAGAATCGGTCAGGGCATCGAGTTTGACTATTGCTGTGTTCATGCGGCTCTCGCATTGAAATCACTGGGATTTGAGTCAATTATCGTAAACTGCAATCCGGAGACTGTTTCTACAGACTATGATACTTCCGATAAGCTCTATTTTGAGCCTCTTACACTGGAGGATGTTCTCAGCATTCACGAAAAGGAAAAGCCGGTGGGAGTTATAGCTCAGTTCGGCGGACAGACTCCTCTTAACCTTGCAAATGACCTGAAAAAATACGGCGTGAATATTCTCGGAACGACTCCCGAAACCATCGACCTTGCCGAGGACAGAGATCATTTCCGCGCTATGATGGACAAGCTTGGAATTCCGATGCCTGAGTCCGGAATGGCTGTAAATGTTGACGAAGCTTTGGAAATAGCCAATAGAATAGGCTATCCCGTTATGGTTCGTCCCTCTTACGTTCTGGGCGGACGCGGCATGGAGATAGTTCACGACGACGAAATGATGAAAGTATATATGGGAGCGGCAGTCGGAGTAACTCCTGACAGACCTATTCTCATAGACCGTTTCCTCAATCATGCCACAGAGTGCGAGGCAGACGCTATTTCCGACGGTACAAACTGCTTTGTACCGGCTGTTATGGAGCATATCGAGCTTGCCGGCGTTCATTCCGGAGACTCTGCGTGCATATTGCCGGCTATGAACCTCACAGATGCACAGGTGGCGACTATCAAGGAATATACACGGAAAATTGCCGTTGAGATGAATGTATGCGGACTTATGAATATGCAGTATGCTATCGAGGGCGACAAGGTCTATGTTCTGGAGGCAAATCCCCGTGCATCGAGAACAGTGCCGCTGGTATCTAAGGTATGCAGCATCAATATGGTTAAGATCGCAACGGAGATAATAACAGCTGGAATTACGGGAAAACCCTCCCCTGTTCCGGAGCTGCATGACAGGAATATCACTCATTACGGTGTGAAAGAAGCAGTGTTCCCGTTTAATATGTTCCCGGAAGTAGACCCTGTTCTTGGCCCTGAGATGCGTTCCACAGGAGAGGTACTGGGAATAGCCCCCACATTTGGAGAGGCTTATTACAAGGCTCAGGAGGCTACTCAGACGAGACTTCCGCAGGAGGGCACTGTTCTGCTCAGCATATGCGACAGGGATAAGCCGGAGCTTCTGGATATTGCAAAGGCATTTAATGAACTTGGATTCAGAATCTTAGCTACTCATAAGTGCTGTAAGCTGCTTGTGCAGGCTGAAATTCCCTGCGAGAGGATTTACAAGATATACGAAGGACGTCCTAATATTGCGGATGAGATCGCAAACGGCGAGATACAGCTTATTATTAATACTCCGGCTGGAAAATCCAGCGTTCACGACGACAGCTATATCAGAAAAGCAGCTATTAAGCACAGAATACCATATATTACCACAATGGCTGCCGCCAAGGCAAGCGCAGAGGGTATAAAGGCTCTGAAAGAAAATAAGCATTTCGGAGTTAAATCACTTCAGGCTCATCATGCCGATATAAAATAACCGCACATTTATGATGAATATTCTTATGTGAGTAATACTATAATCTATTGAGGGAGACCCTTTTGAAAAAGGGTCATCCCTAAAACTCCCTCCCTAAAACTTTTAATATCAAAATTTTAAGACGGTTTTGCCATTTATCAGAT